>JBIKTK010000128.1:0-4778 GCA_044348125.1 Flavobacteriales bacterium
CAGCCGGTGCTTCTTGTCTAACGCTGAATAGGGTGAAATGTGCATGGACTGTGCTGACAGAACGAAAGATACGGCATGCAGGTTGCTTGGAAACGAGAGATGGCGCTGCGCGCCTCGGGAGATAGGAGATGGCGCTCCGCGCCAGGGGAGAAAGGAAATGGCGCTGTGCGCCTCGGGAGACAGGAAATAGCGCTGCGCGCCTCGGGAAACATGACCCGTGGAAATCCGTGGGTCTACTTTTTGTGTTTCAGTGTTTTAATTCGATATGAACGATGGGTGCAGCGCAGCAGCAGTTGCCCAGCCGTCAAATTTCCCATTTCCGCGCGCAGCGCGGTGTCTCAGCGAGGCGAAGCCGAGCGGATTAGCTCAGCTCCTCGATCAGGAGACGCATCTCGATCACGGGGGACATCTTCTCGTGGAGAATGCGGTAGACCGCATCGGCGATCGGGAGGTGGACTTGGAACTGTTTGTTCATCAGGTAGATACCTTGAGAGCCGTTGAAGCCTTCTGCCACCATGTCCATTTCCATGATGGCCCCTTTGACGCTGTAGCCCTTGCCGATCATCATGCCCAGGGTGCGGTTGCGGCTGTGTGGGCTGTACGCTGTCACAAGGAGGTCGCCGAGGTAGGGACTGCCCTTCACGTCGCGATCGACTTGATGGACTGCTGCGAGGAACCGCTTCATCTCCTGCGAGGCATTGGCGATGAGGACGCTCAGGAAGTTGTCGCCGTAGCCGAGGCCGTGGGCGATGCCCGCTGCGATCGCGTAGATGTTCTTCAGGACGGCTGCCAGCTCGGTGCCGAATACGTCTTCGCTCGTGTTCACCCGGATGTAGCGGGTCGTCAGCAAATCTGCCATCGTTCTTGCCAAGGCCAAATCCGGACAAGCCACAGTCAAATAAGACAGCTTCTCCCGGGCGACCTCCTCCGCGTGGCAGGGACCCGCGATGAGCCCAATGCGGTTGTAGGGCGTTCGGAACTCCTTATGGAAATAGCGGGCAGGAATCGAGTTGTATTCGACCACCATGCCCTTGATGGCGGAGAAAATGACCTTGTCTGCAAGGCCTTGGGGCTTGTGCTCCTGGATGGTTCGGTGCAGGTGGACCGAGGGGATGGCGAAAATCAAGAAGTCGCTGGCATCGATGACCTCCTGCATGTTGGTGGAAACCCGGAGTTGCGAGGTGGGCAGGCTGATGGACTGGATGTAGTGCGGGTTGCGGCCATACATCTGCAGGTACTCTGCTGTCTCCTCGCGCCGGACCCACCAATGCAGCGTTTCGGTGTTGTGCACCAACATTTTTGCGATGGCCGTGGCCCAACTGCCACTGCCGAGGAGGCCGATGCGGGGGGATTGCGACATGGGACAAAGGTAGGGGTGGAGGGAGGGGGAGACGGGTTTGGCCTGCAAAAAGGCGCTAACTTTGCGGCGCGCAACACACTGCGCATCCCTTGTCATGAGCGACGATCTTCTGAAAAAAGTCATCAGCCACGCGAAAGAGTATGGCTTTGTGTTCCCGTCCAGTGAGATTTATGACGGGCTAAGTGCGGCCTACGATTACGGCCAGCTCGGGGCCGAACTCAAGCAGAACATCCGCCAATACTGGTGGACCGCGATGGTTCGGTTGCACGAGAACATTGTCGGCATCGACGCGTCCATCTTCATGCACCCGACCACCTGGAAGGCATCGGGGCACGTGGATGCCTTCAACGACCCGCTCATCGACAACAAGGACTCCAAGAAACGGTACCGCGCAGACGTGCTCATCGAGGAGCATGTAGCAAAAATCGAGGCGAAGATCCAGAAGGACGTGGAGAAGGCGCGGACCCGGTTCGGGGAGGCCTTCGACGAGGGGACCTTCCGGAGCACCAACGAGCAGGTGTTGCGGCGGCAGGCTGAAATCGAATCCATACAGAACCGGTTTCGGGATGCGATGAATGCGGGGGATTTGGCCTTGGTCAAGGCCCTGATCGAAGAACTGGGCATCGCGGATCCGGAAACGGGCAGCCGCAACTGGACGGATGTGCGGCAGTTCAACCTGATGTTCAAGACGGAACTGGGCGCAGTGAGTGGCGACTCAGGCATCATCTACCTTCGGCCGGAAACGGCGCAGGGCATCTTCGTGAACTTTCTCAATGTCCAGAAGAGCGGCCGCATGAAGCTGCCCTTCGGCATCGCGCAGGTGGGCAAGGCGTTCCGGAACGAAATCATCGCCCGGCAGTTCATCTTCCGGATGCGTGAATTCGAGCAGATGGAGATGCAGTTTTTCATCAAGCCGGGCACGCAGTCGGAGTGGTACGCGTACTGGAAGGAGGCACGCTTGAAGTGGCACCTCGCGCTGGGATTGGGGGCCGAACGCTACCGGTTTCACGACCACGTGAAGCTGGCGCACTACGCGGATGCGGCCTGTGACATCGAGTTCCAGTTTCCCATGGGTTTCAAGGAGTTGGAGGGGATTCACTCCCGGACGGACTTCGATTTGACGCAACATGAGGCGCACAGCGGGAAAAAGCTGAGGTTCTTCGATCCGGAGACACAGGAGAGTTTCGTTCCGTATGTCGTGGAGACTTCGGTGGGCCTCGACCGGCTCTTCCTCGCCGTCCTCAGCGCGGCGTACTGTGAGGAGGCCCTAGCGGACGGCTCGGAGCGCACCGTGCTCCGCATTCCCGCCCCCCTTGCGCCGGTCAAGGCAGCGGTGCTCCCCCTCATCAAAAAGGACGGACTGCCCGAGAAGGCGCGTGAAATCGTCGACCTCCTGCAACTCGATTTCAACCTGCAGTACGATGACAAGGACGCCATCGGCCGGCGTTACCGGCGCCAGGACGCCATCGGAACGCCCTTCTGCATCACGGTCGACCACGAGACCCTGCAAGACCAGGCGGTGACGGTCCGGGAGCGCGACTCCATGGCCCAGGAACGGGTCGCCATCGCAGACCTTCCCGCGTTCCTGCACGCCCGCACCGGCATGGCCCAACTCTTCCGAAACCACTGAATGCCCCGATTGCCCCGATTGATCCATGCAACTACACGAACTCGACCTCGCCGGCCGCCGGGCCCTGATCCGGGTGGACTTCAACGTCCCCATGAACGAAGCGCTGGAAATCACCGATGACACGCGCATCCGGGCCGCATTGCCGACCATTGAATTCGTGCTGCGCCAAGGGGCTTCCGTGGTGCTGATGAGCCACTTAGGCCGTCCCAAAGGGCCCAGCGATGCGCTCAGTCTGCGGCATTTGGTCCCGCACCTGAGCCAGTTGCTCGGCCGGCCGGTGAAGTTTGCGCCGGATTGCGTGGACGATGCCGCGTTGGATGTGACGCAGTCGCTGTTGCCAGGCGAGGTCGCGTTGTTGGAGAACCTGCGGTTTCATCCGGAGGAGGAGTCGGGCGATGAGTTTTTTGCAGGCCAACTCGCGGAAAACGGGGACGTCTACATCCAGGATGCTTTCGGAACCGCCCACCGGGCCCATGCTTCGACGGCGGTGATCGCCCGATTTTTCCCCGAGGACAAGGGGTTTGGGTTGTTGATGGGACAGGAGGTGGAGGCGTTGGAGCGGGTGCTGGGGCGGCCGGAGCGGCCGGTGACGGCCATCATCGGTGGGGCGAAGGTGAGTTCGAAGCTGGGCATCATCGGGCATTTGGTGGGTCGGGTGGACAAGCTGGTCATCGGCGGGGGGATGGCTTATACGTTCGTGCTGGCGAGGGGGGGAGCGGTGGGGTCGAGCTTGACGGAGCCGGATCGGGTGGGCGAAGCCAGGGCCATCCTCGAGCGGGCGGCGGCGGCGGGGACGGAACTGTTGTTGCCGGTGGATGCCGTGGCCGCCGACCGGTTCGCTCCGGACTCAGCGACCCAGGTGGTGCCGGTCGATGCTGTGCCGGAGGGCTGGATGGGCTTGGACATCGGGCCGGAGAGCGTGGAACGCTTCCGGGCCGCCATCTTGTCGTCGAAGACGGTCCTTTGGAACGGCCCGATGGGCGTATTTGAGATGCCCGCCTTTGCTGAAGGAACCCGCGCCGTGGCCGAAGCCCTTGTGGAAGCCACCCAAACGGGCGGGGCGTTTACTTTGGTAGGGGGAGGCGATTCCGTCGCCGCCATCAACCAAATGGGTTACGCTGAGCAAGTTGGTTACGTTTCCACCGGCGGTGGCGCCATGCTGGAGTACCTGGAGGGGACGGTTTTGCCGGGCATCGCGGCCATTCAGGACTGAATGGGGGTGAAGTTGGGCAGCAATTGCCCACTTTTGCAAAATGTCGCAACACCTCGAGACCGGCGCAATGTTCGCAGGTCATCGGCCCGCCGATCACGCTGGAGCCGTCAAACCGGCCCTGCAACCCTCCTCTACCTTCGTTTTTCCAGACGCACAATCGGGTGCCCGCTACTTCGAGCTGGTACAGGGGGCTGAACCCCTTCCAGGCGAAACCCCCGGCTTCATCTACGGCCGGCTCAACCACCCCACCCTGGTCACGGCAGAGGCCCGGCTGGCCGCCTGGGACCAGGCGGAAGATGCCGCGTTCTTCTCGAGCGGGATGGCCGCGATTTCCACCGCCCTGATGGCATGGAGCGGGGCGGGGCGACCGATTTGGCATGGAACACCGCTCTACGGAGGCACGGAGCACATGCTCTGCCACATCTTGCCCGATCTGGGCATTCCCGTGCACCGCCTGGATCCCCAGCGACAGGATGCTGCAGGCCTGGAAGCCCTGTTTGCTGCCACCGGCGTCTTGCCCGGCATCATTTACCTCGAAACCCCCGCGAACCCCACGATGCAAATGACCCGCATCG
>JBIKTK010000129.1:0-4764 GCA_044348125.1 Flavobacteriales bacterium
TGTAAACCTGATGGGCGAAGTTGCAGGATACGAAGACGTGCTCCCCGGTGTGTGAGGTCCACATCTTGAGGGGGCCGGCACCCACGGGAATGTTGGCGATGATTTGATGGGTATTGGTGTTGATGACCTGGACCCGATTCGTGGTGAAGTTGGCGACAAACACCTTGGAGCCATCGGCTGAGGCGGAGCAGGTGTGGGCCAATCCGCCCCCATTCTCAATCGTGCTGACCGAGTTGCATCCCAAGGGTTGGGTCAAATCCACCACGGAGATCTGGTTGTTGCACCCGATGTAAGCCTTCGACCCATTGGGCAACACGCACATGCCGCGTGGGGCGTTGCCGACCGGAACGTTGGCCAGCAGGCGATCGGGGTAAGCCCCGGCGAACAGGTGGTTGACCGGAGTGTCCGATGGGCTTTCACATTCGTTTTGCCCGATCCACGGCTCGGGAATGCAGCTTCCCATGCAGTCCGTGGCCCCCTCGATGCAGGAACCGAAGAAGCAAGAGCCATCGTCGGCATCTGCATGCTCATAAAAATTCTCCGCATCGGGATCGGTGCATCCGGGGGTGATGCAGTCTCCGTTGTCGAAGTTGAAAAGGGCACAATTCAGATCCAACCCGATGGGGCCCAGGTCGAAGTAGGTGGCGTTTGAAAGCCAAATCCCGCGGTTGCAGTGCCAATTGCCCAAGTATTCCAACAGGGCATCGGGGTGGCAATTGCCGGAGCAGTCGGCGAACTGACCAGGGGGGCACGGCGTGTAATAGCAGGTGCCATCATCCGCCTCGGCCACCGGATTGTAATTGGTCGCCTGCGGATCCGTGCAACCGAGGTAGGGATAGTCCCCGCAATCTCCCCCATCCCAATTGAACTGTGCACACATGAAATTCGAAGGAAACTGAATGCCGTCATCGCACACGCCGTCGCCCACCCAAGAGGCAGGTTGGCAGTTCGCGTTGCAGTCCTTCACCTCGCCCGGGGGGCACTGACCCCAAGCAAAGGGAGCCACACCCATCCCCACCGCCATCCACAGGGTTCTTAAATGCTTCACCGGACGAATCTAGTTCATAGGTGGGCGCGCTATTTTAGGGCCATGGAATTTCTGAAGCAGCGCTCCACATGGAGCTGGGCCTTGCGCATCCTGGTGGCTGCGGTGTTTTTTGTTTCAGGTTTGGCCAAACTGTTCCCCATCACAGCGTTTGAGAAACAGATTTTTGATCTGTTCGGGGGAGCATTCTGCAATGCGCAGTACTTGGCGCGTTTCATCCTGTCGCTGGAGTTTGCGATTGCGGTGGGGATGCTGCAGCCGCACTTTTTCAAGCGGTTCGTGTTGCCGGTGACGGCACTGGTGCTGGTGGCTTTCAACGTGCACCTCGGGTTGGAGATTTACCGGACGGGTGGGGGCGAAGGGAGTTGTGGATGCTTCGGTCAGTGGTTGCCCATGACGCCGGTGGAGGCCTTTTGGAAGAACGTGGTGACGCTGGGGTTGGTGGGGGCATTGGCGTATCTGACGGAAGAGGCGAAGGGGTTGAAGCACCGGTTTGGGGTGATTCTGTTGATTTTCTTTGCTTGTGCGACAACAGTGCTGGCCCTGCGGCCGTTCTGTCCTTGCGCAGCGCCGGTGGAGATGTTGCCGGTGGAATCGATGGAGGAAACGGAGGCTTGGGATGGGGGGTTGGCGCTGGATTCGGCGGCGTTGGGAGCCGGGGAGGCAACGGGTGGAACGGACATCGACAGCGTGGCGGTGGCTCCGGTGCCGACGGTGAAGCCGGTGGAGGGGACGCCGAAGGAGGTGCCTGCGGCTGAGCGGGGTCCCGAACCGGCCCGATCGGTGTTTGCGGGTTATCGTCAGTTTGGCCCACAAACCGTCGCGCTGGACAAGGGGAAGAAAATCGTGTGCATGTTCCACCCGGATTGCGACCACTGCAAGGAGACGGCGGCAAAAATCTGCGCCATGCCGCGGGGAAAGGGGGCGCCGGAGGTCGTTGTTTTGTTCCTGGACGAGGAAACGGATCGGATTCCGGCGTTTTTTGAGGCGGCAGGATGCCGCATGCCCTACCAAGTGCTGGGCCATGGGCCGTTCTTCGACTTGTTGGGCAGTGGCAGCGATACGCCCGGGGTGTTTTGTTTGTGGAACGGAAATGTGGTGGCGTCCTTCGAGGGGAGTGGAGCGAACGCGTTCGATGCGGCCCGGTGCCGCGAATCTTTGCAATGGAAATGAAATACTTACTTGGTTGGACGAAGGCCGCTGGCCTCGCGGTGTCGGTTGGGATGTGGATGGCGGGAGCTGTCGGGGCGATGGGGCAGGGCGCGGAAGCGGGGTGGCACCTGGGCAAGCGGGGCATCCGGCTGGAGGCCGCACAGGAGCTGCTGGGGGACCGGCCCGCACCGGCGAAGGTGCGGGTGGCTGTGATCGACACGGGGACGGAGATTGACCACCCGGGTTTGGCGGGTCGGATTTGGCTGAATCAGGCCGAAGTGCCCGGCAATGGTGTGGACGACGACGGAAACGGGTATGTGGATGATTTGCACGGCTGGTCTTTCTTGTGCGGTCCCGATGCAGACATCCACCACGATGCGTATGAATCGGCCCGGATGGCCCGGGCGTTGGAACAAGAACTTAGGGAGCGTTGGGCGATGCCCGCCGCCCGGGACAGTGTGGAGGAATGGAAGGCAAGCTGGGCAGAGCGAGCGGAGTCGGCCGATGGAGCGGCGGCTGGGGTTGTGGCGTTGCACGACCAATGGGTGGAGGTGTCTTTGGAAGCAGCGGAAGGGGTGCAACGGTTGCAAGAGGAGGCGTATGCCGGTCAGTTGATGCTGGACTTCATCGGTCGGGTGGAGCAGAGCTCGGGCGCTGCTTTTGACAAGAAGTCGTTGAAGGCGTTCCGTCCGGATCCCGGGATGGAGGAGGCATTGAAGGAGCACATGACGATGATGCTCAAGTTTTATGAGGGCGCAGCTTTGAAGCAGGAAATCACGGAACATGTGGCGAATGTGGTGCCGGCTTTGGAGCGGTCGGGATGGGACATGGACAGCCTGCGGCTGGCCGTGGTGGGGGATGGGCCCGGGGTGGTGCAGCCGGGCTTCGGTTGTCCTCGTGTGGAGGGACCGGATGCGGAGCACGGCACGCACGTGGCGGGCATCATCGCCGGGCAGCCGGGTGCAGATGGTCGGGGGCAGGGCATCTCTTCCCACGTGGAAATCATGGTCATCCGGGCGGTGCCCGATGGGGATGAGCGCGACGAGGACATCGCCCGGGCCATCACCTACGCAGTCGACCACGGGGCCCGGGTCATCAACTGTTCCTTCGGCAAATCCCGTTCGCCCGGCAAGCACTGGGTGGACGAGGCGTTGATGTACGCGGCGTCGAATGGGGTGCTCATCGTGCATGCGGCAGGCAACGACGCCCGCGATTGCGACGTCAGACCTTCCTACCCCTCCCGCACCCTGGCGGACGGACTTGAAACCCGAATGAGCAACTGGTTGGAGGTCGGGGCCTCTTCCTACCGCCGTGGGCGGCGGGCCCTCGCCGACTTCTCCAACTACGGCGCGACGACCGTGGACCTGTTTGCGCCAGGGGACGAAATCTATGCCACCCTGCCCGATGCGGCTTACGGGTTCAACTCGGGAACCAGCATGGCGGCACCGGTGGTCAGCGGGGTGGCGGCATGGTTGTGGGGTTTTTTCCCCGAACTGACTGCAAACCAAATGCGCGACCTCCTCATGGCTTCGGTTCGGAAGCCCCGACGCAGCGTGTTCCTCCCGGGAACCCGGGACCGCGTGCCCATGACGGCGGTGTGTCTCAGTGGGGGATTTTTGGACGTCCACCGTGCGGTGGAGTGGATCCAGGACTGGGAGGCGACTAGGGCCTCGTCCGGGGTGCCAGCGAAGCGTTGAGGGTGAGCTGAAGGGTGTGGTTGTTCTCCTTCTGTCGCCCGTTCGTCTTCCAGATGCATTGGTTGAGATAGCCCAGTTGAAGGTCGGTGGTGGGGTTGATCTGCCAGCCCAGGGTGGAGGAGAGTCGGTTTTGGTCGAACAAAAAATCCGATTTCTGGAACCCGATGTGTGCAAAGACCTCGTCGTACGCGGCCACGAAGATGGCGCCTTTCACTGGGACTTTGATGGCCCAGCGGTAGCGGATGCGCTGTTGAAAGTCCCAGCCCGATGGGCTGCCAATCCAGCGCTGTTCGAGGCGCACACGTTGCTGGAACTGACCGGGGCGGATGTTCTTGCGGACAATCCACTGCTCCCAGATGCGGTGTTCATCGGTCACCCGTGCAATGGGCTGCGCGCCGTATGGGAAGCTTCGGATCCAGCCGTAGCCGCCTGTGAACGTGGCGCCAGAGCGTGTGTTGTAATCGAGGCCCAGCCGTGTGAGGGATTGTTGCCACGTCGTGCCCCAGTCTTCACGCCGCCATTGGTACTCGGTGTGGATGCCCCAGCGGGCGTTGAGCCGGTGGTTGCCCTGGTAGATGTACCAACTGTGGAACTGGGTGGCTGTTTCGCGCTGTGCGCATGTGGTCTGGGGCAGGAACGCGACCAAGGAGGTGACGAAGGCGGTGATGGAGACGAGCAGCCGGGCGGATGAGAGGCGGCAGCGGCAGGTGATGGAGGGCATGATAGGCCAAATTTGCATCCCCAAACCGTTTCTCGGAACGGGTTTGGGCGAAATTGGCAACGCACCGCTCCATCGGCCGGCTTGGAGGCTATTGGCGGAGAAATCCCTTCAGGAGACAGGTCCTTCCTGAGAGCATTCCCGAATCGGTG
>JBIKTK010000130.1:0-4741 GCA_044348125.1 Flavobacteriales bacterium
ATCGGTGGTGCCGATGTACATCCATGCGCGGGATACTGGGCTGGCGAAGTTGTTGGAGTTGGTCCACCCGAAGCTCCGGGTGGGGCCTTGGACCGGTAAGGTGAGGCGGGAAGAAACGTGGACGGTTTCGCTGCGTTGTGGCACGCCCATTCGGTTCGACGAGGTATCCGGGCTCAAAGACATGGCCCAGCGTACCCGGTTCTTTCGGGCGCGCACTTTTGCACTGGCGGCAAGGTTGGAGCCATGGGGTTGGCAACGCTGGGTTCAGGTGAGTCGGAAAATGTTCCAAGTGGTGCAAGCGTATCGGCAACAGCCAGCACCTGTGGTGGAGCCCCTGGCACGGGAAGTGCTGCAAGAACATGTTCGCACGCTTGAGGAGTTCCAATTGTTTGCCCAAGGTGGATTTGCCTGTTACTTTGTTCCGTTTGCTCGCATGGGGCCTTGGATGCATGAAATTGGGCGGTTGCGGGAGTTGACCTTTCGGGCTGTGGCAGAGGGTACCCACGAGGAAATCGATCTGGATGAATTCGATTTGACCTATCATCACTTGGTGCTTTGGGACGAGCGTGAAGGCCAAATCGCAGGCGCCTACCGCGTGGGTATGGGCGGGCCTATCTTTGAACGGTTTGGCCACCGAGGGTTCTATACTTCCACCCTGTTTCGGATGCGGAAGGCGTTTCGTGCCATCCTGCCGGAGTCGATGGAATTGGGACGGAGCTTTGTTCCCGTGGCTTATCAGAAGCACCGGCTTCCTTTGTTCCTCCTCTGGCGCGGTTTGCTCACGGTCTCCCAGCAATTCCCACAGTACCGCTACCTCATCGGGCCGGTGTCCATCTCAGGGGCTTACAACCCGCTGTCGAAATGGCTCATGATGTCGTTTGCTTCAGGCTTTTCGCTAGACTCCCCCTTGCGTGGCAGTGTCCAGGCGCGGAACCCCGTGCGGTTCCCGGGTCCCGTGGGAGGCAAGCAAGACCCAGAGGCTCTGCTGGCCGGGGTGGGCAACGATGCCCGGAAGCTAGACCGCATCATTGGGGACATTGATCCTGACCAGCACGCTATGCCCGTGCTGCTGAAACGATACTTGGCTCAGAATGCGAAGGTTTTGGCCTTCAACCGCGACCCCCAATTCAACGATGCCATCGATGGTCTCATCGTGCTCGATTTGCACGACTTGCCCCAGGATACCCGGGCGGGCCTTGAGCAGGCACTTCGATGATCAATCTTCCTTCTCGAAGCGAATCAAGTAGCTGAAATCGTAAACGTTGTCCACCGTGAACTCACGGAACTGATAAAGCTGGAGGTCGTCGCGCTCCAGTTCGAGCACCTTCCAGTATACATCGATCTGGCGGACGTCTCCCGTGAACACTTCCTGTAAACTCGGCCCTCCATTGTCCGCGATGTAGGTCAGAACGTCCCCAATGGCGGTGATGGAACCTTGGAAATAGGTGACCTGGATTCCGTATAGATCAGCGAGGATTCCTGGCAAGGCAGGGTCTGTGGCCCCCGACACGAGTGGGGGGGTCGTGCCGTAGGTTAATTCCACCCCATATTCGCTCCACATCAAAGCAACGATGGCGTCGTAGTTCTCTTCGCTGTCCAGCAATCCCTCATTGATGAAGTCGGTGATGAACTGGGCCATGTACGAAGTGACGTCGTCTCCGGCAGCATATCCGAAGAAGGGCGACCCACCTTCGTAAGTGAAAGCTACGCTGGTCTTCGTCAGGACGCTCAGGTACCCCATGACGGTCGCGGTCACATCCTTATAGCTGCCCGTCTCGAAGAAAAACTCCTGCGGTGTACCGATGTCAGCCACCGTGCTCGCCACGAGGTCTCCGTATTCGGAGCCAGCGGCATCTCGGTAAAACGGACCCAGGGTCCGGTCGTACATCAAATCCAGGTGCAGGATGGTCTTGTCCTCGTTGAACTCCCAACTGCCTTCGTAGACCAAATCGGATTCCAACTTGCTGATGGTCACGCCGCCATCTCGCCGAAAATCCGCAACCAATCGCAGGTTGTTCCCGGAAAGCAGTTCTGTGATGTTGGTGTCGGCATCTGTGCCGAGCTGTTGGACCCGGGCCGAATTCCAGATACCGATGAGCCGTGCTTCCGGGGTGCGCAAATGAAGCAAGGAGCCGTCTTGGTCATACTTTCGGCAGCCGGACAGCGTAAGCGATGCGCCGAGGGAAGCAGCGAGCAAAACCCGCAGGGCAAAGGAACGGTTCTTCATGGCATTCAGATTCGGTAGGTGAGGGAGAGGCTGAAAGTTCGGCCTGCCCGGAAGGCCAGCCAGTTGTACAATTCGCCTTGGAAGACATAGGCCTTCTGATCCAAGGGGTTGAAGAGGTTGTTGCCCCGGAATCCAAGGACAAAGTGTTCTCCCAGTTGCTGGGAGCATGTCAAGTCGAAGGTGGGCAGGGGCTGCTGATAGATGTCCGGCATCCCCCCGAACTGCACCATGATGAGCTTGCTTCCCTGCACATTGAAGGAAGCCGTGGCTTGGAACCGGGCGGAATCAGGCGCAAAGGTGAGCATGGCATTGAAGAGGTAAGGAGCCTGTCCATACAAGGGGCGCGTGTCAGGGTGCATGGAGTCGGTATTGCGAATCACCCGGAGTTCCTCCTCGAGAATCGCCGTTCGGCTGCGAATGAAGCTGAGGTTGCAAGCGAGGGTCCAGGCAGCCAACCGCTCATCCAACAGGGCCAAATTCTGCCTCCCCTCCAACTCGATGCCCACCACGTTGGCGAACGGAATGTTGGTCCAGGTGTACTCCGGGTTGCTGCCACCGGATTCCAGCACGCTGGTTTGCTCGATGGGATCCGTGAACCGCTTGTAGAAGAGGGTGGCGCTGTAGAGCGCCCCCAGATCGGGAAAGCGCTCCAACCGCAAGTCAAAGTTGTCGACCCGCGTTCCATCGAGGGCGGGGTTTCCGGAGAGCGTTTCCAGGGTCTCGAAGTCGAATCCTCGGAACGGGGCTTTTTCCCGGAACACGGGGCGGGCCAGACTCCGGCTCACCGATGCCCGCAGGTTCGTCAACTGGATGCCATCGGACTCCCCCAACTGCCACACCATGTTCACCGACGGCAGTACATCCACGTCGTTGAGCCGTCCCTCCAACCGCTCGAGCTGCTGGGGGGTGAGATCGGTGGCATCGTCCAACCGGGCGGAGCGGATGCTCATGACCGCCCGTTCCACGCGGATGCCGGCATTCATCCGAATGGCGGGGTGGGGCATGAAGTCCATCATGGCATACGCGGCCATGACCCGGAGGCTCCCCCGGTCGGTGTTGTTGAGGTCTGTAAGCAGCAACGATTCTACATATGGCAAGCCTCGAGCGATGACCATGTTGCTGTCCGCTGTGTAGCTGTTCGGATTCCCGTCATAGAGGTTGGTGCTCTGTTTGAAGGTGAACTGGCTCTCCTCGTGACGCCGCTGGGTCAGCACGTGGGACAACCCTGCTGTGAGTTTGGCAGTGCGGTCCGTTCCGGGAAACAAAGGCTGCTCGAAGTGCACCTTGGTATCCCACTTCGACTCCTCGAGCGTCCGAAAGAACCGGGTAGGAGAGGGGTAGATGGCGGACAGGATGGAATAAACCGTGTCCACTTGGAGCGGAACGTTCAAGTCTCCAATCTCCCAACCCTCTACAAACAGGGCCTGCTCCACGGCGGCCAGGTCCTGGAACCAATTGGGCCCCAGGATGCCATCGTTGACCAACTGCTGGATCACGGGCAGTACGTCCCCAGTGATGTCGGAGCCGGATGGGGAAGTGATGGACACCCCGGCCAAATCCGGCGTAAACCGGGGCTCGAAGTTGTTGTAAAACACGCGCAGGTCCGGCGTCGACATCCGGCCCGCTGAATACCCAGAACTCCAATCCAGTTTCCCCCGTGTGGCCGGCAGGAAATGTTCCCCCCGGAGCTGGTAAATGCCCAGTTGCCGACTTTCGTAACGCTGCGTCCGCTGTTCCTGGTCCAAATCCGTGTCCAAATTGTTGAACCCAAGCATGTAGCGCGACTCGTTTTGTCCACTGAAATTGGGCATGGCCATCGCAGACAACTTGTTGAACTCGTTGGGCTTGAAACTGACGTTCAGCAACATGTTCCAGTAAACCGACTCCGTGTTGAGCTCGTCATCAAACCGCCGAAGCAGCGGCAACGGCAAGTCCAGCTCAAAACTCGCAGCGTTGTAGCGACCGTACTCCCCGCCGTCATAGGACCGGTTGGACCGCTTGTACTGCAATCCGAAAACGTAGCCCAACTCCCGCCCAGCGACGAGGGTTTGGTTTCCGAAACTGATGCTCTGGGTCAGGTCGAGCGGGGCACGCCGCCGCACGTTGTCCCAGTTTTCCCCAAAACTCTGGCCGATTTGGGTCAGCAAGGCGTTTTGTTCAAGACTCAGTGGCCCCATGCCGTACGTTTCCAAACTGTCCACCGTGATGCCCAGTTGCCCTGCCACCGCACCGATGGGATTGCCCGGACCGATGTCGTTGCAGTCCTGGATGCCCAAATCCGTGAGCTGGGACTCGAATCCCATGTAGACCAGGCCTTCGTAGAAGCATGGGCTGACCACCGAAGGCCAATCCGACCTCGTCCTGCCCGCCACGATGTCGGGCATGGCCCGGGTGCCATCGTCCCAACCCAACCAGTCCGTTTTGCCACGCGCAGAGGACAAAACATCCCGGAAGGTGGTCTGGTCGTGAAAACCCAGTGTGGTGGTGAATTGGAAATTGAATTGGGACGGGAAA
>JBIKTK010000131.1:0-4729 GCA_044348125.1 Flavobacteriales bacterium
CACATTGTTCAAAATCGTGGGCGTCGTGACCACCGATTGCGCCGTGATTCCCCGCAACGTCAGGGCCTCGCGCACCTCCGCCTCCACCTGAAACTTGTTGGTCACCGTCCAGGCCAAATACAAACAACTCCAAGCCCACGCCAACCGGTGCCACCTCCGACGCTTCGCAGTCCCCACCCCCTTCCTGGCCATGACCAGCAGCGCCAGGAGAAACGGCAACGTGTAGAGCGGGTCCGCCACGGAAATCGTGCTCCAAGACACCCGCGCATTCGAAAACGGCGCCCAGACTTGCGTCCCGTAGAGGGTGAAGCAGTCGAGCAGCACGTGCGTGGCCAGCACCGCGAACCAGAAAAGCACCCACTGGCCCCACCCCACCGCTGGCCCCTTCCGCTGCACCCGGTGGGAAAGCGTGCCGAGTCCCAGCCCCCCCAGCACCCAAACCAACGCTGAGTGCGTGATGCCGCGGTGAAAAGCCAAGTTTTCCAGCGGATCGAGCCAGAGTCCAGCCAGCACATCCAGGTCCGGGAGGGTGCCGCCCAACGCCCCCAGCCACAGGGCCCGGTTGCCCAGTTTGCGGCCCAGAACGAGCTCACCCGTGGCCGCTCCCAGCACCAGCTGCGACAGAGAATCCATGCCGCGAAGTTACCACGACCAACGCCGCGCCACCTGCACCAACAGCAACAAAGTCGGCACCTCGATCAGCGGGCCGATCACCCCGGCCAAGGCCTGCCCCGATCCCAGTCCGAAGACCCCGACGGCCACGGCGATGGCCAGCTCGAAGTTGTTGCCGGCAGCCGTGAAAGCCACAGCTGCACTGCGGTCGTAGGAGGTTCCGAGGGATTTGGCCAGGAAAAATCCGATGGCAAACATGGTGGCAAAGTAAATCACCAGCGGCACCGCCATGCGCAACACATCCCCCGGCAACGCCAGCAAAGCCTCGCCTTTCAACGAGAACATGACCCCGATGGTGAACAACAAGGCCACGGGGGTCACCCGGCCCAGGCGGGGCAAAATCCGCCGCTCAAAGGCCTCCGCCCCCCAGGTACGGCGACCCCACCACCGAATGGCGGCGCCGAGCACAAACGGCAGTCCGAGGTAGAGGAGAACGCTTTCCGCCACCATGGCCACCGGCAGGTCCATGGCCACGGATTCCAGGCCCAACCACGCGGGCAGCTGGGTCATGAAAAACCAAGCATAGAAGGGGTAGGCAAAGACCTGAAACAAGCTATTCAGGGCCACCAAGGCTGCGCCATATTCGCGATTCCCGTCGGCCAAATCGTTCCAAACCAGCACCATGGCAATGCACCGGGCGAGCCCGATGAGCACGAGTCCCGAAAAGCAATCGGGGTGGTCCGACAGGAACAGGGCCGCCAGCCCGAACATCAGGAGCGGACCGACCACCCAATTCAGGAACAACGACAAGCCCAGCAGGCGGGTGTTCCGCAACACGCCCGGGAGCAAGGCATATTCGACTTTTGCGAAGGGCGGGACGAGCATGGCGATGAGGCCCACGGCCAGCGGAACGTGGGTGGTCCCGGAGGAGGCGCGCTGCAGGGCGGCCGGCAGTCCGGGGACGAAATGGCCGAGGGCGATGCCCACCGCCATCGCCGCAAAGATCCAGAGGGTCAGGTAGCGGTCGAGCGTGCCCAGCCGCTTGGCAGCGGGCTTCATGGCTTCCGGAGCGCGGCGGCCCTGCGCATGACGTAGAACATCTCGGCGCCGATTTGCCGGGCGCGCTCGGCGTAGACCTGGGGTTCCTGGGGGGTGCCGTCGGAGGACTTGGGGTCGATGTAGGGCAGGGAGAACCGGGCGGCGGAACCGAATACGACGGGGCAGGCGCCGTCGGCTTCACTGCACGTCATCACGGCGGCAAAGCCCGAGGCGGGGTTCGTGGGGTCGCCGAAGTGCTTGCTGAAGGCCAGGGTTTCGAAGGCGGGATCGAGCAGCCGAACGACGTACCGAGGATTCTCGGCCGGACCCTGTGCCGCAGGTTCGAGCCCCACCCCCATCGCCCGCAGGGCCTGCACCGCGCGCGGGTTGAACGCAGTCACCTCCGTACCGCCACTGAAGGTCCGCACGCCATCGAGCCCGTAGAACTGGGCAGCCGCTTGGCCCCAGATTTGGCCCATGTGGCTCCGCCGGCTGTTGTGGGTGCAGATGAACACGAGCTGGGCCGGAGCTTCCGCGGGCTGCTGGGCGATCCACAAGGCCAAATCCTCCAACTCCGCCATCCGCTCCGGCGCGGTGCGCTCCGCCAAGGTCCGGGAAGCCTCATCGAGCTGCTTGCACGTGGTTTCGAGTTCGTTCATGGGCGCAGTGGCCACCAGGGCCCAGGTCAAGAAGGGGTACAACATGATGCATCGGTTTCGCAGTGGGTGGGAAAGGCGGCCGCTTGGCGCACCCAAGGAACCAGGTCGGCCTCCAGCGCCAGCCAAGCCCCCGGCGCAATGCAGTAGACCGCACGGCCTCCGCCGCAATCGCAGGCCACCAGCCCGGCCCCGACCAAGACCGCCAGGTGCCGCGTGACCGTCGGCTGCGCCAGCCCCGTCAAGGCGACAAAGTCCGCATTGACGCAGCCTTGCTGCGCGAGCAGATGCTCCACCATCGACCAGCGGGCCGGATGGCCCAGAGCCTTCAACCGAAGCGCCAGCGCATTGTGGCGCTCCGCATACAATTCCAACCGGGTCGTTCCCATGCCCCAAACCTATCGCAATATTGCTATATGACGTGCTAACTCCGTGTTAAATTTGGCCTTGTGAATCCCCTCCACCGACACTGGTCCGCACCAGAGGCAAGACTGCTCTCCCTGCTGGACCTTGCCTACCGACCCTTTCGACAACACCGACCTGACGGATTGTGGGTCTTTGGGATTCAAAAATCGGGGACTACGGTGTTTGCCCGGGCGCTGGCCGAGGCCACGGGCAAGACCTGCCTGCTGGATACGCCGCTGCTCTGGGACAGCTGGCATGCTCCTTGGCAAGCGGAGCCACTGGGCGCGCTCATGCGCCGACATCCCGTGACTTTTTCTCCGGCGATTTGGAAGGAACCGAGTGCGACGTTTTTTCCCGAAGCCGCGCTCTCACAGACCACGCGAAAGCGACACATCCTGCTCATCCGCGAACCGGCAGCCAACATCCGCAGCGCGCTCGACCAGTGGGGTGTTTCTCCGACCTCAACTGCCTTCCCTGCCGCCCTAAGACGCCCATATGTAACTTATTTTCAGTCGTTTCCAGGCCCACCTGCCCTCGCCATGGCCCAACGCTGGAACGACGCACACCACCACGGCATCTGGACCGACCCCTCGGTGGCGGTCATTCGCTACGAACAGTTCATCGCAGAACCCGACCGGATTCTGGCGCAAGCCGCGGCGCACCTCGGCTGGCCCCTGCGCCATTCCGCTGCCCCCATCTTGCAGCGCCAACACCAGCCTGCAGGTGCGAACCGTCACCGCCCTTTGGAGGACTACTTCGGCACCGATTTGCTAGGCCAAATCCGCCACGCAACGGCTCCAACGTACGAGCGTTTGCTCGCCCGAGCGCTCTCCTGAACCCCGTTCCGCTGGGGCCACACAATGAACCGCCCCCCACCGGCGTTATCCAACCAGAATCAGCATCCAGAAGACCCAACGGGGTCTGCCAACCGACCCACGCTGGGGCACGGTGGCAACCATGATGCGGAGAAGAATCCATCTCAAAACCATACAGCAACATGCAAGTCGACGACACCCTGCGGGCCCTCATTCTGAGCCACTTGCTGGCCTCCCCAGATGGGAAGGTCACCATTCTGCGGAACAACCCCTACCGCTTCTACATCCACGAGTGCGTTTGGGTTCACCGGGGCATCCGCCGGATCCAGATGCTTGATGAACTGGAGCGGGATGCCCTGGCGGAGGAAGCTTACGAGCGCTGTGCCCGCATCCAGGAGGCGCGCCGTCACCTGCTGGCCCTCCCGGATTACGCCCACCTCCTCACGCCATGAAGTCCACCCCACCACCCCCCTCCATCCGGCGGAAAGCCCTGGGTTCATCGTGTTCGAACCCTGGGCCCTAAGGCCCCGACCTACCCCGGGCGAGACCCAGGTGGTCAGCATCCAGGGCCAGGTAGGCGAAGGGCACCGGATTGGGCCCAACACCCGAATCCAATGTGCGTCTTCGGGCGCCATCGGATGGGTTGCGTGTAACTTTCGGTGCACCGCAGCGTCAAGTGAACATGGAGGAACGGACTTTTGCGCAGTTGGTCGATGCGCACGCCGATGGATTGTTCCGGTACGCGTGCTCCCTGCTGGGAGATCCAACAGAAGCTGAGGATGCCGTCCAGGATGCCTTCGAGGGTTTGTGGAGGCACCGCAAGTCCGTGGATCCAGCGAAGTACAAGAGCTACCTGTATACCTCGGTCCACAACCGGTGCATCGATGGCATCCGGCGGAGGAAACCGCATCTTCCGTTGCATTCCCAATCGATTGCAGCTTCCGAGCCCGCTCCTCACGACCTCCAAGAACACCTCCACCGGGGGCTCGCCACCCTGCCCGAGAAGCAGCAGTCGATGGTTCTCCTCCGCGATTACGAGGGATACAGCTATACCGAGATTGCGGCCATCACCGGTACCACCCTCGAGACGGTCAAGGTTTCCATCTTCCGAGCGAGGCGCAGCCTGCGCCAATTCCTCGGAGCCATTGAGAATGTGCGATGAACGCGGAGTACGACGACCCCCAGCTGAACGGCCATTTTCCG
>JBIKTK010000132.1:0-4667 GCA_044348125.1 Flavobacteriales bacterium
TCCGCCCCGGCCATCCCCCCTCGATCCAGGCAGAAGACCACGTGCAACTTTTGGATGGCCACGTCGTGGATGACCTGGTCGTAGGCCCGTTGCATGAAACTCGAGTAGATGTTGCAAAACGGAACCAGACCCCGTGTGGCCATGCCCGCAGAGAAGGTCACCGCGTGCTGTTCCGCAATGCCCACGTCGAACGCCCGATCGGGCATTTCGTCCAACATGAACTTGAGCGAAGAACCCGTGGGCATTGCCGGAGTGACCCCCACGACCTGTCGGTTTTGTTCCGCCAACTCAATCAGCGTCAGACCGAAGACATCCTGAAACTTCGGCGGCTCGGGCTGCTGGACCGGGGATTTGATGATCTCACCCGTCACCTTGTTGAACAAGCCCGGGGCATGCCATTCCGTCGGGCTGCCCGCTTCAGCCGGACCATACCCCTTGCCCTTTTTCGTCACACAATGCAGCAACTTGGGGCCCGGAATGTCCTTGAGATCCTCGAGGATCCGGGCCAAATGCTCCACATCATGGCCGTCCACCGGACCGAAGTACCGGAAATTCAGCGATTCGAACAGGTTGCTCTGCTTCAGCATCGCAGACTTCACCGCGTGCTCGATTTTCTGCGCGATGGCTTGCGCATTGGGTCCAAACTTGCTGATGCGTCCCAGCAGATGCCACACCTCGTCCTTGACCTTGTTGTAGGTGTGGGATGTGGTCACATCCGTCAGGTACTCTTTGAGCGCCCCCACATTGGGGTCGATGGACATGCAATTGTCGTTGAGGATGACCAGCAAATTCGTGTCTTCCACTCCTCCGTGGTTGAGGCCTTCGAAGGCCAAACCAGCCGTCATCGCCCCATCCCCAATCACGGCGACGTGTTGCCGCTTTCGGTTTCCTTCCATCCGACTGCCCACCGCCATGCCCAGCGCAGCCGAGATGCTGGTGCTGCTGTGGCCCACCCCAAACGTGTCGTAGGGGCTCTCGCTCCGCTTCGGAAATCCGGAAATGCCCTGGTATTGGCGGTTCGTTTGGAAAACATCCCGACGTCCGGTCAGGATTTTGTGCCCGTACGCCTGGTGCCCCACATCCCAAACGATTTGATCGTCCGGTGTGTTGAAAACGAAGTGCAGGGCAACGGTCAGCTCCACCACCCCGAGGCTGGCACCGAAGTGTCCCCCCTTCTCAGAAACCACATCTACAATGAACTGACGCAGCTCATCGCTGATGGCACGGAGGTCCTCATGACCAAAGAGGTTGCGCAGGTCGGCGGGCTCTTGGATGCGCGACAAATGGGGACCGGCAGGGTATGACTGCATGACAATTCAGCGCGGGGACATTCAACCGCCTCTGGGGAACAAATCTAACCCCAATAAGTTCAACCCAAGCCCCCCAGCGTGCGGTTCACGCCATCACACGTGCTACCAGCCCCTGCAAGATGCCCCGTCCGTCCGTGTTGCCGAGTACAGGACTGCTGGCGCGCTCTGGGTGGGGCATCATGCCGAAGACGTTGTGGTCTGCGTTCGTGACCCCCGCAATGTTGTCCAAGGTTCCATTGGGATTCGACCAAGCATGGGAGGCACCCGTTTCATCGCAGTACGTGAAGAGGATTTGGTCGTTTGCCTCCAACTGCGCGCGACCTGCGGAGTCGATGTAGTAATTCCCTTCGCCGTGGGCGATGGGGATGCAGAGCGGTTGGTTCGGGTCGAGGTCCGCCGTCAGCGGGGCGGTGCGCGAAACGGGCTTGATGAACACGTTGCGCGAGACGAACTTCCGCTGCGCATTGTGCAACAGCGTGCCAGGGAGCAACCCCGCTTCGCACAGGATCTGGAACCCGTTGCACACGCCGAACACCCGTCCTCCGCGGCCGGCGTGCTCCACCACGGCGTCCATGATCGGGGCGAAGCGTGCGAGGGCGCCGCTGCGCAGATAGTCTCCGTAGCTGAACCCCCCCGGCAGCACGACCACATCGGCGCCCTTCAGGTCCCTGTCCTTATGCCAAAGGGAAACGACATCGTAGCCCAATTCGTCCCGCAGTGCATGCACCATGTCTTGGTCGCAGTTGGAACCGGGGAAAGTGATCACGCCGAATTTCATGCGCCAAAGTTCGGAAAAGGGGTGGTGGATTCTGTGGTTGGGACCTCAGAACTTGTGCGGTAGTCCCTCCATTGGGCCCAGGCGGCCAGCCCCAAGGACACGAGCAGCAGGCCCCAGCGAAGCCGCTGCAGCCAGCGTTTCTTCCGTCCCCACACCGGCAAATCCCCGTGCCCTCCCGGCATCCACCACACCCAGCAAAACGCCGTGAAGAAGCTGATGTAGAGTCCCAAGCTGGGTTGCCAGTCCAAGGTGGGGCCGCCTGTCTGGCGCACGATCCAGCCCCCGATTCCCAAGACGGTAGCGGCGGAGAAAAAGAGGAGGGTCGTCTGGTTGCGGGCGGTTTGGCTTCGAAACGACACCCGTTTCATCGTGGCGGAAAGCAGGAGCAAACCCAGCAGGGACAGGATTCCCGCGGCGATGGCGAAGGCGGTCCAACCGGGTCCCGCCCATCCCCAGCCAGCCGGTTCCTCCGCGGGGAGGACGGTGCCAAGGACCCACCACCGGATGGCCCCGCCCAGGCTGGCCGTCCAAGCCGTCCCCACGAAAAGCAGGACCCACTCGCGCCACTGAAAGGGCCGGCTGAAACCCAACGTGATGCCCAAGGCCAGCAAGAAGCCCCCCTGAATCGGATCGAGTGCCGCCGCCACCCCGGCCGCTGCGCCCGCCCGGAACGTCAAATCGCTCACCCGCCCCTGCCGGTACATCCGCAGCAGCAACTCGGCCCCCACCAGCGCGCAGGCAGCCGCGGCCCAGTTCCACCCGTCCCCAACCGTCCCTGGGGCCACGGGCGTCCCCAAAAGCCAAACCGAAACAAACAGCCACGACAGCGCAGGGTCTCCCCGTTTCACATATTCGTTCCCAACATAGATCCGGTGGAGCAGCCCGGCCAATGCGGTGGCCACCCCAGCCCGGACCAGCGCTTCAGCGCCCCCCCCATGCACCCAGCCGGCGAGCAGGATGGCCGTGAACGGCACCGATGCCCAAGCGATGGGTTGGTTGGATCGGAGGAGCGAAGCCATTTCCTTGTATTTTTGCCGTGAAATTACGCGCCATGAACACGCAGGAAATCATTTACCCCATCGGCAAGTTCATCGTTTGGACTTTCGAGAACATTTTGGTGCCCATCAGCAGCCCGATGAACATGGCGGTGGTGCTCCTGGGGTTCGGTGGCCTGTTCTTCTGGCTCCGGAAGCAGAAGCAATTCACCGAGGCCGCGAAGAAGAACGGTACCCTGGACTGAGTTCAGTCTCCCAAGTGCAGGACATCGCGGCCGATGTCGCTGCGGTGAAACGCCCCTTCGAACCGGACCTGGCCTGCCAGGAGGTTCGCATTCGCCAAGGCCGTGCTGAGCCGATCTCCCCAGCCGGTGCAGGCCAGGACCCTTCCGCCTGAGGTGACATGTTTCTTGCGTGCGAGACGTGTGCCTGCGTGGAAGATTTGGCCTTCCACATCCGACAAGGTCTCCAGCCCCTCGATTTCCAACCCTTTTTCGAAAGGCCCGGGATAGCCGCCTGAGGCCACCACCACCGTCGCGGCTGCCCGGTCGTCGATTTCCACGTCGCACTCGGACAACATGCCCGACGCCGTGCTCTCCAGCAGGTGCAGCCAGTCGCTCTTGATGCGGGGCATGAGCACCTCCGTCTCCGGGTCGCCCAACCGACAGTTGTACTCGATGACGAAGGGGTCGGATCCCACCTTCATGAGCCCGAAAAACACGAACCCCACATACGGGATGCCCTCCTTTTCCAGCCCTTTGATGGTCGGAATGATGACCTGGTTCAGAGCCTTTTCCTGGAACTCTGGCGTCACGAAGGGAACGGGCGAGATGGCGCCCATGCCCCCCGTGTTGGGCCCCGTATCGCCTTCGCCCACCCGCTTGTAGTCCTTGGCCGCGGGCAGGAGTTGGAAGGCGTGCCCGTCGGTCAGGCAGAACATGCTCACCTCGATTCCGTCCAGAAATTCTTCGATGACGACCCGTTCTCCGGCCGCGCCGAAGGCTGCACCGGACAGCATGTCTCGGACCGTGGTTTGGGCGTAGGCCAAATCCCCCGCAATCACAACGCCCTTCCCCGCCGCGAGTCCGTCTGCCTTGATCACATACGGGGCATCAAACTCCTCCAGAAAAGCCAGGGCCTCGGTGAGCTCGCCCGCCGTGAAACTTCCATACCGGGCGGTGGGGATGTTGTGCCGCCGCATGAACCCTTTCGAGAACGCTTTGCTCCCTTCGAGTTGGGCCCCGGCCCGACCGGGACCGATGACGCCCGGCGCCGGGTCCATGGCCCGCAGGTGGTCGGCGAGTCCTGCCACCAGCGGCGCTTCCGGGCCCACCACCACGAGGTCGATGCGGTGCTTCCAGACATATTTCTCCACGGCCACAAAGTCCATCGCGTCGAGGTCAGCGAGCTGGCCCAGTCCCTCCATGCCACTGTTGCCTGGGGCGATGTGCAGGTCTGTCAACAGGGAACTCTGGGCCAATTTCCAAGCCATCGCATGCTCGCGACCGCCACTTCCAAGGAGCAAAACGTTCATGCTGCAAAACTACATCGCAACGGGGGAATGCAGCCGCAGTGTACCTTGCG
>JBIKTK010000133.1:0-4650 GCA_044348125.1 Flavobacteriales bacterium
GGACTTCGTCCGCGGTGACCCCCCGGGCACGGAGCAGGGGTTGCAGCCGCGCGAGCTGGCTGCTCATGACCGGACAAATCGTAGGGCACGAAGTGAAGAAAAAGTCCACGACCCGCAACCGATCCCCCACATCCCGGTGGGAAAACTCCCGGCCTGCTTGGTCCGTAAGTGCAAACGCGGGAACGGTGTGCCCCGGCTCCCCCAACACCGGCAACACAGGCTCTGAGGCCATGGCCGCAATCCGCTTCTTCCGGGCATGGGCAGCCTCGTCCATCTCCTTCTGCAACAGGGCAATGTCTTCCACGGCATCCCGGATGTCGTTCTCCGAAGCGGCGTGGTACACCCCCCGCAAGTATCCTTCCGCATCTACCAGCCAAACCGTGGCAATGTTGTCTGGCTCTGCGGCATCCCGCTGGATCATGAAATCCCGGCCGATGAGGGAATCGATGGCGCCCTGGTCACCGGTGAGGAATTGCCACTTGCCTTCAAAGCCGTTGTAACGGGTGTTGCGCTCTACATAATCGCTCAGCACGGCTGGGGTGTCGTGTGCTGCATCCAAGGTGAAACAAACGATGGAGATGTCGGACTCGTCCCGGTAACGGAAGTTGGGCCACAGCAGGGAGCGGGTGATGTTCGCCGCATAGGCCCCGTTGGTGGAGAAGAATGCTGCCAACCAGACCTTGCCCCGCAGCGAATCCGAGGAGAAGACCACGCCGTCTTGGTTCGTGAGCGCAAATTCACCCACCCGGGTGGCCTCGGCTGTTCGGCCTTCCACGGGTCCATCTGGCGTATAATAGGGGAGGGTATTGAAGTTGTGTTCCCCCATCACCCCGAAGAGCAACAAACCCAACAGGGGCAAAAACAAAAGTACGCCCCCGAGGAGGGCGTACTTTTTCATGCGGTTGTTCCCTTTCACGGCAACCCGTCCTGACAAATCAGTGGAACGTATTGAAGGCATCCATGTGGCCGAAGCCTTCGCGGATGGCAATGAAAATCAAATACAAGATGAACAGGATGTAGGGTGCCAGAATCACCCGGCGCAAATTCTTGCGCTCATCCCCCAAGTGCATGAACACCATGACGATGTATCCTGCCTTGATCAACGTGAGAAAGATGAAGGTCCACTTGATGGCCGTCCAGGAGAAGTCCTCCGAACGCTTGAAGTACACCCCCATGCCCACCTCTACGATGGTCAGCAAGGTGAGCAAAGCCGTCACCTTCCAAATCTTCGAACGAATCTTCGCGCCTTCTGCGTCGCTGTGGTGCGCGTTGAGGGCGTAGCTGTCGTTGACAATCAAATCGTCTCTTTCCATCGCTCGTCGGTCAAATGAGGTAGAAGAAGGTGAACACAAACACCCAAACCAGGTCTACGAAGTGCCAGTACAACCCCACCTTTTCAACCGTTTCGTAGTGCTTCCGGCGCTCAAACACCCCGTTGATGGCCATGATCAAAACGATCAAGTTGATGACCACCCCGGAGAATACGTGGAATCCATGGAATCCGGTGATGAAGAAGAAGAAGTTGCTGTACGTCTGTTGCACCGCGTACTCGCTGTCGTGCAGGTTCGCTCCGAAAGTAAAGTTCGCAGAACGAGCGTTCCAGAGCTTCGCCGCTTCGGCACCCACCACCTTCGTCTCGTTCTCCACGTACTTGTTCAGACGCACTTCATGCAAGTGCGCTTCGTGGCTGCCGTGGGCACCGTTCTCGGTGAAATGGACCTCAGCGCCATGCTCAGCCAGTTCCACATCGGGAGATCCTTCGAGCCATTTGGCCGCCAAATCACCGAAGTGGTGGTCCATGTAGACCGGCGTTCCCGCGGGAACCGTCACCGAAGTACCGTCCTCTGCGGCAACCGTCACCTCGGTCTGGGTCAGGAAAGAACCACCGGAGCCGTGGATGAAGTGCGACCACTCCCAGGCTTGTGAACCCAAGAAGATGAGACCACCGACCACCGTTGCAGCCAACCAGGCCACCACCCCACGCTTGTCGTTCCGGTGGCCTGCCTCTACGGCCATCACCATCGTCACCGAAGAGATGATGAGGATGAACGTCATCAAGGCCACGTACATCAGGGGGTATTCTCCCTCCACGCCCGGGAGCGCCCGGAAAACCTGTTCACCGATGGGCCAAGCCTCGGTGCTGCCTGCCCGCGCGAATCCGTATGCAGTCAACAACCCGCCAAACGTCAATGCGTCCGAGACGAGGAAGTACCACATCATCATCTTGCCGTAGCTCACGCTGAAGGGGGAACGACCTCCGCCCCAGAGGACTTCTTTCGAAATCGCTTTTGTTGCTTCTCCGCCCATGATGGGAATTTGGGTGCAAACTTACTAAATCCGCCCCCAATGGCAGCCGGCCCGCGCTTTAATCGAGAATCGTTCTAAACAACCCCTGTCTGGCTTGAGAGACGGGGTCAGCCGACCTCACGCGAGGAACAAAAATCCGTACAGGTAGAGCCACAAGATGCCCAGGAAGTGCCAGTAAATGCTGAGGGTTTCCAAGCGAATCACGTCCCCCGGATGGATGGTGCCCACGCGGATGCGGATGAGGTTCACGACCAGGTAGGCCAAACCCAGCACCAAGTGCACAATATGGACCACCACCAGGACCCACAAGTAGCCCCCGCCCGAATTGTTCGTGCGCGACACCTCCAGGGTCACGGGTTCCAACATCCCCGTGTCGTCCGGGAGGAAAAAGTCCCGCTTCTCGGGCGCGAAAATCAGGGGCCGTCCGTTCCATTCGACCTCATAGTCCCGGCCGTAAACCCCGGGACCTTGGCGCATGGCGTCGAGGTTGTTCCACTTGTAAGCCTTCAATCCCCCCTCCGTCTCGGTCACGGTGTAGCCCATTCCCAGCCGGGAGAGATCCGCCCAGCCCTGCCGTTGGCTCAGGGTGAAAGCGATGCCCAGCAACAACGTGGCCAGCAAGGCCCACTGGGACTGCGCCGTCCGTCCAGCCCGCATGGAACGCAGCGACCACCACAGGGTCAGAGACGACAGGACGATGAGACCGTTCGACAGCGCCAGCGCTGTCGGCGGTTGTACCCGAACCCAGTACGATCCACTGTGGGAAACAATGTAGGCACTCGTGAGACCGGCAAAAAGCATCACCACGGCGAAGACGATGAAGTACATCAGCATCTTCTTGGTGCGGGAGCGAACCGCAGGGTCTAGGCCGGCGAAGACATCGCGGCGGTCGTTGGCGGGCGTATCGTTCATGGGGTCAGAGTTTGTCGAGAACGTAGGCGATTTGGACAACGGGGAGGTACAGGAACGACGCGAACATCAGGCGGCGGGCGTCGGCCAGCGCCAGCGTGCGGTAGAGGCGGTAGGCCGCCGCCAAGAACCCCAGGCCAGCCAGCAAGGCCACAACGAGCGCGATGTTGCCGACCATCGGCTGGCCGGTGGGCAGCGCCCACGGGAGCAGCGAGGCCGGGATGCAGAACGCGGTGTAGGCCAGGATTTGGAAGGCCGATTCCCGGGTGCGGCCGGCGGGGAAAGGGAGCATCTGGTAGCCCGCCCGTTGGTAGTCGTCGTGGGCGAGCCAGGCAATCGCCCAGAAATGGGGGAACTGCCAGAGAAACTGAACCGCGAACAGCGTCCCGGGCTCGATGCCGAAGTCACCCGTGGCGGCCACGTAGCCGATCATCGGCGGCAGGGCCCCGGGGAAGGCCCCCACGAAAACACTCAGCGACGTCCGGGCCTTGAGGGGCGTGTAGATGAACGCGTAGGAGACGATGGCGGCGACGCCGAGCCAGCCGCTGAGGGGATTGAGGGAGAACAGGCAGGCCAAACCGATCCCCGCAGCGGCGAGGCTATACGCCAGCGCCGTTTTTCGTGCCATTCGGCCTGTGGGCAACGGCCGGTTCCGGGTCCGCTCCATGAGTCCGTCGATGCGGTGCTCGATGAGCTGGTTCAGGCCGTTGGAGGCTCCTGTCAACAAATACCCACCCAAGACGATGCGGAGCAACGTGTTGAAATCCATCGTGTCCACGGCCATGAACCAGCCGAGCACGGCAGAGAGGACCACGAAGAACCCGAGCCTCAGTTTGAACAGGGTGGCGATATCGCGCATCGGTGCAAAGTTACATCGGTGCATCGGGCTTCGCCGTTCCGGGGTCACCAATCCCGTTCCTCAAGGGTACGGCCCCACCGAATCCCCAGCTCGAGCCGTTTCCACTGGTCCCGCAGGTCCGACGTCGGAACGCCGGGAGCCGGTGCGCCCGCCTCCGCGGGGGAACCCACCGCCTGCCGATAGGCGACCCGCACAAACACCTCCCCCCCGCTGAGCCGGGGAGCCATCCAGGCCGCCTCGGCCCAGCCCCGCCAAGTCTCCACCGTCCCCGCCTCCGACACCAGGCCATCCCCATCGTAGACCGCATCCACCCCGTAATCGGCCGGGCGCCCCAGGTAGCTCACCCACGGCACCGACCCCACCGTCCCCCGGGACGCCCCCGCCGCGGCATCCGCCGCCAGCCAGACCCCGGCCCGCCCATCCGCGACCCCCACCGCCACATCGTCCACCCCCTGCCGCATCCAAGTCCCCCCCACCCGCCAGCCCCACGTTCCCCCCCACCGACCCGCCGGCAACCCCGTCCCCACCACCCGGAGCCGCCCCTCCACGAAATTCGCCCCCCCCGGATGACCCAA
>JBIKTK010000134.1:0-4634 GCA_044348125.1 Flavobacteriales bacterium
AGAAATCAGCCGCTTCCGTTTGCGGAAACGACTGGAACTCGACAAGGGCATCAACCTCAACGAGTTCATCCAACGGCTGTAACGAGCGGTCCTCCGCACCGGTCGAGACCGCCCAACGGATCCAGTCATCCGAAACAACAGCAAGAAAAAAGGGGCTGTCCCGCAGGACAGCCCCTTTCGCATTTGACCAAAACCGAATCGATCAGTTGCAATCCGTTCCGAAGGCAGCCAAGAAGGCCAGCAAGTCCGGGGTAGCGACCACTCCATTGCCGTCGATGTCCGCCGGGCATGGGTTCACCGTTTCGAAAGCACACGCCCCGTTGTCCACGTTCGCTTGTGGGTTGTAGTTCGTAGCGGCTTCATAGGTGCAGCCCCAAACCAATGTGGTGGCGCAAGAGCCGTCGTCCTCACCCGCGAATGGGCTGTACTCCAAGCTGAAGGGGTCCGTGCATCCTGCACAAGCCGAGCAAGCACCGAAGCAAACCACACCCGCATCGGTGTTGCCTGCCACCAACAACGAACGGTTGCCGTAGTCGTTGCCACAACCGCCCGCTACGTTCTCATCACCACCCCATTCGTTTCCATTGATGAACTGGTACTCGATGATGCCAGCAGGGAAAGACAACGTGATGCTGTACACCCCGAAGCCAGAATACTGCATCGGTGTGGTGGCAGAATTCCATCCCTGGAAGCCACCGGCCAGGTGAACCCCAGCGGGAGAAACCGTTTCGTTGGACATGTCCACACGCAGGGTCACCAAGTATTGGCAAGCTCCGTTGTCTACCGTGGCCTCTGGGTTGTAGTTCTGGGCCGATTCATCCGTACATCCCACCACGCCAGCTGGACAAGCGCCACAGCTGTTCCAGCAAACCGTTCCCAAAGTCACGGGCGTTTGTGGTGCCACGGTGATGGTCCGGTTGGTGAAGCCACCCAAGGTTGACGTGCAAGACTCGCCACCGGCAAATTGCTCCGCCACGTCCCATCCGTTGACCGTGAACTTGTACTCATAGGTTCCTGGCAACATGGACACCGTCAAGGTGTAAACGCCATCGCCATCCGCATCCGCCATCGGCGCGCAGCCTCCGCACCATCCGTTGAAGCTGCCGTTGAGGTTGACCGTGCCCAAAGCACCATCATACCCAGCCATGTCCACAGCGAAGGTGACCGCTACCGGGAACGAGTTGGGGTCTGCGCAAGCTGAACAGCTCGCCCAGCATACCGTGCCCATGTCCACTGGAGCATTGGCAACCGTGACCACACGGTTCGTGTAGGGACCCGAGGTCAAGGTGCAGCCCGAGCCAGGCGTGAGGTTCTCCTGGTCGGCCCAACCATTTACTTGGAATTTGTACTCGTAGTTGCCTGGCATCAGGGACAGCACGAGTTCGTAGATATCATCGCCATCGGCATCGCTCATCTGGGCACAATCGCCGCACCAACCGTTGAAGCTACCGCTCGCGTTCACAAACGCAAACGTGCCGGCGTAGGTGGACATGTCCACCCGGATGGTCACGTTTTGAGGAGATGGGGGCGGTGCATCACATGAGTAACATCCATTCCAGCAAACGGCTGGAATCACCGTGTTGCCGGAGATCGTGATCACCCGGTTGGTGAAGCCTGCAGTGGTCAGCGTACAGGGCTCGCCACCGGCGAACATTTCCTGACCTGTCCATCCGTCCAAGGTGAACTTATACTCAAAGTTCCCGTTGCCCAAATCGATGGTGATGGACCAAATGCCATCGCCATCGGCATCCGACATGGGGGCGCAAGCACCACACCAGCCATTGAAATTGCCATTGAGGAACACACCCCCGTAAGCAGGGCCTGTGTATTCACTCATGTCCACTTGGAAAGTGACTTGATTCTGTGCCCAGGTGAATCCCATGGAGAGCAACAACAGGGTACAGACCGTTAGTAAAGAACGCATGATGATAAGGTTTTGATGTTCAAACTGGAATATTCTTCGACGAATACTTTGTGAAAAAGTACGAAAAAATTCAACTCCCTTGAGAAAGTACCTGCGCTACAAAATCACTACACCCCCTGACACCCCGGGCCCAAGGCACTACAACATTCCCTGCACACAAAATTTTAAACAAATGACAATCAATTGCATGGAAGCCCAAATTGACCCAACAAAATGAGCAAATCCGCCACCGTGACCGCACCGTTTTCGTCCAAATCCGAGGCACAAGCGGGGGGTTCCGGGGTCCAGAAACACGAACCATCGTCGCCCCAAGCGTCCGGATTGTACCCCAAAGCGGCGGCATAAATGCAGCCCAGCGCCCCGGAGAAGGCCGGACACGGCGCCGCGCTCTCCCAGCAGAAGGGTCCCAGTTCCGTGGAAACCGGGTTCACTGGGAACGTCCGCAGGAGGGAAACTTCGGGCTGATTCCCGATTTGGAAGTGATGGGTTTGGCCTTCCTGTGCAGTCAAATCGCAACGGTAATGGCCCAGCAAGCCGGGCTCCATCGCGTGCGACACCCCGCCCACCCATGCGGTCACCGGATCGTCCGTCCAGAAGGGCAGGTGCAGGCGCAGGGTCCAATCCTGCGTGGGGGCCTGAGAACCGGGACAGGCGGCGCACGAACCGAAGCAAACCACCGGGGTCGTCACCGGCCCATCGGTGACTTGCACGTAGCGGTTGACGTAGGTCACCCCCGATCCGTAGGTCGCAATGCCACAGGGGATGTCAGGCGAGAAGTTCTCGATGAGGCCGTTCCATCCGTTGGTGGTGAACTTGTACTCGTGCAGCCCCGGGGGCAGCGGCCGCGTCCGAAGCCAGAGCCCGTTGCCGGCATGCACCATGGGTTCGCAACCGCCACACCAGTTGTTGAAGGAGCCATTGAGGTACACGATTTCGCCCGGCCCGAGGGGAGCCTCCTGCGACAGGTCCACGCGAAACTGTACCCACTGTTCCGCCGTCGGCAGCGGGTGCCAGCGCACCCAGTCCACCCGCATGGTCTGGGGAAACACCGTGGACGCGTTGGGCGATCCGGGCCAGTTCCCCCCCACGGCCACATTGAGCAGCAGGTGGTAATCCTCGTCAAAGAGCCACTCGAAATTGGGGTGCACCTGCTGCCGGCTCACCGAAAAGTACACCTGGTCGTCCACCGTCCATTCGATGAAATCCGGCCACCAGTTGACCCCGTACACATGAAATCCATCGGTCCAATCGCCATCCGGCGCGGCGATTGAGCCCCCGAGGGAGTACAGGTTGGGCAGCGCCCCCTGGTGGCAAGTGCCATGGAGCATCCCCGGCTGCGAGCCGATGATTTCCATGATGTCGATTTCTCCAGGCCAAACCCCATTCTCCCGCAGCATCCAAAAGGCCGGCCAAATGCCCTGTCCGGTCGGCAAATCGATCCGGGCCTCCACGCGCCCATACCGACCGTAGCGTAGGTTCCGGCTCTTCAGCCGGGCCGAGGTGTAGGCCGGTCCGCCCGGGGGTCCAGGCTTCGCAACGATGTGCAGCATGCCGTCCGCCACGAAAACGTTCTCCGGATCACTGGTGTAATGCTGCAACTCGTTGTTTCCCCACCCGACCAACCCCTGCGCCGCGCCGGTTCCGAGGTCGTAGGTCCAGTTCGTCGCATCGACTGCGGTCCCCCCAAACTCATCCGCCCACCCCTGCACCGCCGTTCCCCCCTGGGCCCACCCCCCCTGCACGCCCCCCCACAGCCCCAACACGCATCCCCACCGCACCCAACGGCCCACCCCCTGCCCACGCCCCCTCCCGGCACCCCCCCCGCCTCGGCGGCCACCCTTTCCCATTTCCAACATGCCTTCCTGTCCCATCTCTGCAAGATACATCAACTCCGGCCTTTGCCGGGTTGCTGGGTCTTGAACGTTAAATGCGTCTCATCCATGGAAACCCTCTCCCTCGGTTTCATCGCTTCATACCCGGTTTCGCAAAGCCGTGGGATTCAGCGCTGACATCGAGACCGAGTTTATCAACGAACCTGCATACCCCAAGAGCCGCGAAGGGTTCAAATCTTTCCAAACTCCCCTGTCAGGCACATTTCCTGAAACTGATGACGGAGAATGACGGGGTCAATCCTTGAGGCAACGGACGGAGAAGCCGTTTTCAGGGGCGTAGTAGTACCGACCAACATGGTCAACTTCGGAGTAGAGGAAACGGAACCAAGCTCTGTAAGTATCGTAGGATGTAGAACACCACCAAAAGCCATCGGTGCCTTCATTGTTGAATTCGCCATTGTAGTCGTAACAAATGCCACCAGGCAATGCGGAAAATCCGCTGCTATTGCTGCCGTTCCATAAAGGAGAGTCGAATGGGGATGACTTCATTTGGGTACCTTCGTCGGTTCCGCGCCAATTCTCTGAATTTGCTTCAGCAGCGGTCATGCCTAAGGCCATTTCCAAGGTCATCCACTCCCCATCGGTGGGTACATGAAAGCCGGTCGGACACAAGCCCCGCGAATCGTTCACCGCGTGCCAGTTGTAGAGGCTGCCGTAGGTGGCGAGGTGTGAATCACTGTTGTTGTACACCGTCTGCGCACCCGAAGTCGTCGAAGTCCATTGGCCGTTGCTCAAATTCCCCGGAATCGGGTCCCCGTTGCGGTAGTTATCGCTGCGCAGGTTTTCTTTGAACCAACCTGGTTGCCGATGCCCACGAG
>JBIKTK010000135.1:0-4607 GCA_044348125.1 Flavobacteriales bacterium
CGTGGGGGATTGGACGGTCAATCCAGCTGGTACGGAGGCCACCTTCAAGATCGGCTACAACGACATCGACGGAATCGTAGCTTGCTCGGACGGAGTGGTTCGCGCGACGCTGGTGATCGATGGCAAGATGACGGGTCTGCACCTGTTCTTCGACATCGTAGCATCTTTAGTTCCTTAATTGTAACTGTTTAACCCCTAACGAGCATAACCATGAAAAAGCTCTTTTATACGCTGTTCCTGCTCGGGGGTCTGTCTGTGGTTTCACAAGAAGCCGCTGCCCAAGTCCAGCTGGACCGGGAGGCGATCACTTCAGGTTATCACAGCGGTACAGTTGCAGCAGTGGGAGGTCAGCTGGGCGAAGTCGCCGGCTCGATCGGACAAGTGTTCACCACGACCCTGGACGATGGAAACATCTTCCTCACCCAGGGATTCCAACAGATGGCATTCCGCGAATGCCCTGGGGATGTAACGGGTGACAACGTAGTCGGAACGAATGACCTGTTGGCAATTCTGGCCTTGTATGGTTCCACGGGATCGGGCGCTATCGGCGGCTCGGAGAACGCGGGAGCTGAGGACCTGAACGAAGACGGAATCATCGGAACGGCGGACTTGTTGATCCTCCTCGCTTACTACGGTGAGATGTGTAACTAAGACCCCTATTTAGAGACCCATAGAAAGGGCCGACTCAAACGAGTCGGCCCTTTTGTTTTTTAGGCGGGATGGAAGGAAGGGGACGTGCGCAGGGTTGGAGCTCGGTCCCGGGGGTGCAGCGCCGGGAAGGCGGTGGTTAGGAGGGTTCGGAGAGCAGGCGGAACTTCCTGCGGGCCTCGGTGACGTAGAGGCTGCCGGGAAATTCAAAGAGGAGTTGCTCGTAGAGGGGGAGGGCGTCCTGCGGTCGGGCCAGGTCGGATTCCAGGATCTGGGCACGGAGGAACAGGGCGTCATCTGCGAGGACGTCGTGGAAGTGGAGCGTGCTGATTTCTTCGAGGAGGCCAAGTGCCTCTTCGAATCGGCCCAATTCTCGGGCCCAACGGGCTTTTTGGAGCAGGATGTTGTCCGTCAGAGCGTGCCCAGGCCACCGGAGGAGCAGGTCGTCCAACAGCTGGGCAGCGTCGTCGTAGCGCAGTTGCAGGGCCAGCAGGTCCGCTTGGGCGAACTGGCGCATGGCATCGGGCAACGTATCCAGGGCGTAGTTGTCCGTGATGAGCAGGGACAACTCAATGGCATTGTTGGAAATCAACTTGGATGTGGAGGCCTTGAGCGCATCGAGTTGGGTTTGCGCCCAGTCGAAATCACCCCCGAAATAACTGACCCGGGCGTTGCGGAATTTGGCCTCATGACCTACCGGATCATCCTTGAAGTCCAATTCTACCTGGGAAAAGAGCAAGGAGGCCTCCCAGATGTTGTCGTCCAGAACGTGGATGTCGCCCAGTTCCAGCTTGCAGATGGCAGCCACCTTCGGGGCGAGGCCAGGCAAGGCGAGGGTACGGTCCAGCAGTTCGATGGCTGAAGCACGGTCCCCTTCATGAAAGGCCTGCAGGTGGGCCCAGTCCTTTGCGAGTGTGGCGGTCTCTGGACCGAGTCCCAGACCAGCCAACAGATCGGCGTAGCGCTGAGACAAAGCGGCAACTTCCGCAGCATTCGGGGGCCGCTGGCGAAGCACACGGGACGTGGCCAGCCGCATGGATTCCGTGCGTGACGTGATGAAGTAAGGGCCATTGGGCCAAGCATCGGCAACATGGGTGAAGCAGGCCTCAGCCGTGGCGTAGTCTTCATTGCGTGCAGCGGTGTAGGCCAGCTCGATGACCCGGTTGCCTTGTTCGGCGAAGCGCAGGTCGAGGGACCGGGCATGGACCAGGGCGCCAGCAAAGTCCTGGATGGCATTGTGGTACCAAAGGAGCATCTCCGGAAAGATGACCGCGTCGGGGTGTTGCTGAGCAGCGCGCACAAGCGCTTGGCGCACCATCTGTGCGCGTTCTGGACTTTCCTCGATGCGCAGGTTGCGCTCGATGTTGTTCTGTACAGCGCGCAGGTACGTGGGCCGGACCACCAGGAGCTCCATGTATGCGGCCAGCATGCCCGGGTAATCCCCTTGCAGCCCTTTGAGTTCCGCCATGGAGTATTCCAAGTCGGCCACGCCTTGCTGCATCGCCTTTTCATACACCTGCAAGGCCAAACCATATTCCTTCATCTCCACAAACAGGTTCGCCAACTGGATGGCCTGGTTCTTGCCCGGCTCCAGCCGTTCCAAGGCCTCCAGGAATGCCTCCCGCGCTTCCTCGTTGCGTTCGAAATGGAGATACAACTTGCCCAGGTCGACATAAGCTGTGGCCCGGTTGCCGCGTTGTTTGAGCCGGTAGTTGACCAGTTCGTAGGCGCCATCGAAGTCGTTCAGACCCAAGAGCGACGCGTAGTAGAGGTCGTAAACCGCGTTCGACTTGTTTTTCTTCCACAAGGGCTCCAAATAGAGCACGGCTTGCTCATAAGCCTGTTCCTGGAAGTAGTAAGTAGCCATCTCCAGTTCCTGCTGGGAAAAGGCGATGTTCCAGGTGGCCCAGAGCCCGGCGGTCAGCCAGAGTTTTCTCATGGGATGTAGCGGGAACGCATGGGAGCGTAGATGTCGCCGATGATGCGCGCGGCCATGCGGCCGCGCAGGGCCTGTGCAACGCTGTCGGCGCGTGCGCGTGTGGTATCTGCTGCAGCCACCGCCTGTCGCCCGAAGAGGTTCGTCTCCATCACACCCAGGGCCACCTTGTCCACGAAGCCCAATTCGTTCGCCACTTGGGCGGCGACATAGGCGTCGTCCATGCGGGCACCGTTCCGGTCTTGGGTCGCCCCATCTTCGAGGGCGGCGCGCAGCGTTTCGATCTGGGTTCGGGACAGGACCAGTGCCTCCCCGACCCCTTTGTACTTCGAGGGGAAGTCCTTGAGCAGGCGCCGGATGCGCCCCACGTCCGCAATGACAGCCCCCTCCTCCCGCGTGATTTCCAAAAGCGAATCGTTGGCAAATAGGGAGAAATCCTGCCACTGGTTGCCGACCCAGACCCGGGTGGAGTCGATGTCTGCCAAGGGCAGGGAGTCCAGGACCGCCTGGCAGCTGTCGAGCCGGATCAACGCCTCGTCCAGCTGGCGGATTTCGTCCCGGTGCCGGCCACAGCCCGCGATCAGGACCGCCGTCAACGACAGGGCGAACAGCCCCAGGAATACCGCGTTGCCAACCCGGGGTCCCGGGATGGGGAACGTGTTACCCCGTTCCGAAGGTGCTTGCTGAAAGGAACCCATGGTGCGAAGTTACGCACCGCAAGAGGGAATGGGACGTCAACCGATGTGGTCAAACCCGACCCATGCACGGACCCCCTCGGGGATGCGCACCGAGCCATCTGGCTGCTGGTGGTTCTCGAGCAGGGCGGCCACGATGCGCGGGAGTGCCAAGGCCGACCCGTTGAGCGTATGCACCAGCTGCGTCTTGCCGTCGGCCCCTTTGAACCGGCACTTGAGCCGGTTCGCCTGGAACGTCTCGAAGTTGGAAACCGAGGAGACTTCCAGCCAGCGTCCCTGGGCTCCGGACCAAACCTCGAAGTCATAGGTCATGGCCGATGCAAAGCCCATGTCACCGCCACAGAGCCGCAGGATGCGGTAGGGGAGTTCCAGGGCTTGCAGGAGCCCCTGCACATGGGCGACCATCTCCTCGAGGAGGGCATAGGACTGGGACGGGTGAGCGAATTGGACGATCTCGACCTTGTCGAATTGGTGGAGCCGGTTGAGACCCCGGACGTCCTTTCCGTAGCTCCCTGCCTCCCGGCGGAAGCAAGGGGTGTAACCGCACAATCGGAGTGGCAAGTCCTGCTCGCGCAGGAGAACATCGCGGTAGATGTTCGTCAGGGGCACTTCCGCCGTGGGAATCAGGTAGAGATCGTCTGCGGGGGTGTGGTACATTTGGCCTTCCTTGTCCGGCAACTGACCCGTACCGAACCCAGAATCCGCGTTGACCAACAGCGGCGGGATGTACTCCGTGTAGCCCGCAGCCTCTGCCTGCTCGAGGAAGAAGCGGATGAGGCCGCGCTGGAGCCGCGCACCCTTGCCCTTGTAGAAGGGGAAGCCGGCGCCGGTCACTTTGGCGCCCAAATCGAAGTCAATCAGGTCGTGCCGCGCGGCCAAATCCCAGTGCGGCAGCGCCCCCTCGGGCAATGCCGGCAACGCCCCGCTACGGAAGACCTCCACGTTGTCGTCGGCGCTGCGGCCTGCCACCACCCGCTCAGACGGCGCGTTGGGAATCTGGCACAGCGCTTCCTGGATCTGGGCCTCCAAGGCCCCCATCTGCTCCCGCAGCACCCCCGTCTGCTCCCGCAGCCCGGCGGCCTCGTTCCGCAGCCCCTCCGCTGCGGCCGTGTCCCCCTGGCGCATCAGGTTGCCCACCTCCTTCGCCAAGGCGTTCGCCCGGGCGAGGGCATCGTCCAGCGCCCCCTGCGTAGTCCGGCGCTCCGCATCCCACTGCAGGATCTGGTCCACCGATTGCGTGGCGTCTAAGTTTCTCTTGGCAAGGGCTTGCAGAACGCGGGTGCGCTCCTCGCGCAGCGATTGAATCGTGAGCATGTTCAGCGGTTGAT
>JBIKTK010000136.1:0-4605 GCA_044348125.1 Flavobacteriales bacterium
TCGACCTTCTGCAGGCCGTCGCCGATGAGGAGGACGTCGTTCTTCGCAGGGGGCGGAGCGGGGGGGGGCGGTGAGGATTCCGGTGCGCGGTCCCAGACGATGCGGCCCTTGTCGTTGCGGTAGTTATCGATTTGGCCTACCGAAAAACGGCCGGTAGCGAGGTGGTGGTGCAACTCGTGTTCCGAGTCGAACTTGAACCGGCGGAGCAGGGCCTCGGTATTCGCGGGACTGGGATCGAGGCGCTCGCGGCGGAACCACTTGCGGAGCTCGTCTTTGCCATCCTCGGCGATGCGGCGCTCCTCCTCGCGCAGGGCGTGGCGGATCTTCGAGCGGGCGCTGGCCGTAACGACGTAGTTGAGCCAGTCCTCCTTGGGCTTCTGCTTGCGCGAGGTGATGATTTCGATTTGGTCGCCGCTCCGGAGTTCGTAGCTCAACGGGACCAACTTGTGGTTCACCTTGCCGCCGATGCAGCGGGATCCGACCTGGGTGTGCACGCGGAAAGCGAAGTCTAAGGTGGTGGATCCCTTGGGCAAGGTGAAGAGGTCGCCGTTGGGGGTGAAGACGTAAATCTCGTCGCTGTAGAGGTCGAGCTTGAACTCGTCGATGAACTGCAGCGCGTCCTGCTCGCCGGACTCCAGAATCTCGCGGATTTGGGCGAGCCAGGAGTCGAGGGTTTGCTTGCTGTCTCCGTCGGGACCCGCAGGCCGGGCGGGGGTGGCGGGTCGGGCGGGGGTGCCCGGGGTGCCGGGTGTTCCGGGCGTGGCGGGGGTCTCCTTGTAGCGCCAGTGCGCCGCGAAGCCCTTCTCGGCCACCTCGTCCATTCGTTTGGAACGGATTTGGACTTCCACCCACTTGCCGGAAGGCGACATGACCGTCGTGTGCAGGGACTCGTAGCCGTTCGCCTTGGGCAAGCTGATCCAGTCGCGCAGCCGGTCCGGGTTGGGCTGATAGAAGTCCGTCACGATGCTGTAGGTGCGCCACGCGTCCGCCTTTTCACGCTCCGGCTCGGTGTCCAGGATGATGCGGATGGCGAACACATCGTACACCTCTTCGAACGCGACCCGCTTCTTTTGCATCTTGTTCCAGATGCTGAAGATGGACTTGGTTCGGCCTTTGATTTCGAACCGCAGCCCGGCCTCTTCCAGCGCCCGTTCGATGGGGTGGCTGAAGGAATTCACGAACCGCGTCCGCACCGCCTGCGTCTTGCGCAGCTTCGACTCGATTTCCCGGTAGGCCTCCGGTTCCTTGTACTTCAAGGCCAAATCCTCCAACTCAGTTTTCACCGAATACAGTCCCATCCGATGGGCCAGTGGGGCGTACATGAACAGGGTTTCCGACGCAATCTTCTGCTGCTTGTCGGGCCGCATGTAGTCCAAGGACCGCATGTTGTCGAGCCGGTCAGCGATCTTGATGAGGATGACGCGCACGTCGTCACTCAGGGTGAGCAACATCTTGCGGAAATTCTCGGCCTGGGCGCTGGTTCCGGGTTCGAAGACGCCGGACATCTTCGTCAGGCCGTCCACGATGTGGCGTTCTTTGATGCCGAAGAGTTGTTCGACGTCCTCGAGGGTCATGTAGGTGTCCTCCACGGTGTCGTGCAACAGGGCACAGACGATGGAGGTGGTGTCGAGGCCCATTTCTTCCGCCACCACGCGTGCGACGCTGATGGGATGGTAGATATAAGGTTCGCCGCTTTTCCGGCGCATTTCTTTGTGGGCCTCCAGTGCGATGTCGAAGGCCTTGCGAATGCGTCGCCGGTCGCTGGCGCTCCGGCTGTGCACGGCTGCCCGCAGCAACCCGCGGTAACGACGCAGAATCTCCTTCTTCTCAGCCTCGAGATCGGGGGCAGCGGGTGCGGGGGCTACGACCGGCGTTTCCATGCCCCCAATTTAATGCGCTTCGCCGCGCTTCGCGCGGAAACAAAGCGCTTCGCTTCGCTCAGCGCGGAAATGGCGGCTGCGCCGCCGGAGATGGGAAATGGGAAATAGGAAACAGGAAATGGGAGATAGGAAATGGGCGGAGGTTAAAACATTAAAAATCAGCACTATAACGCAGGAATGCGGCATTTCTTGTCTCAGCGCGGCGCGCGGCGCGGCGCGCTTAGGCCGCCCCCGTCAAATCGATGAACCCTGCCGCCACCGTCCGGTGCGTCCCCGGGTCGATCAAGATGAACGACCCCGTCTCCCGGTTCCGGGTGTACCCATCGACCAACAAAGGCCCGGCCAAACGAATCTTAACCCGTGCGATGTCGTTTGGCCCTACCTCCCCAACCCCCTCCAACCGGTGCAACGTATTGATATCGATTCGGTAAAGGACCTCGGTGATGCGCGCCTGCACCTCCCGCGTCGTGTGCCGGATGATGTAACGCAACCCCGTCGACAGCGGCGCCTCCCCCAGCCAACAGATGCGCGCATCCAGCTCCTGCACGGCCTCCGGGCGGTTCTGCGGCCGAACGAGCATGTCCCCCCGCGACAAATCGATGTCCTCCTTCAACGTCATCGCCACGCTCATCGGCGGGAAAGCCCGCTCCACCGCCTCCTCCCCGACATAGATGCCATCGATGGTCGCCCGCGCCCCCGACGGCAACGCCACCACCTCGTCCCCCGGCTTGAACACCCCCGAAGCCACCCGACCCGCATACCCCCGAAAATCCCGCGCCTCATCCCGTTGCGGCCGAATCACCATCTGCACGGGAAACCGGCAATCCTGCAAATTCCGGTCACTCGCCACGTGCACATCCTCCAAGTGCTCCAGCAGCGTCGGCCCCCGGTACCACCCCATCGCCTCCGACCGCTCCACCACATGGTCGCCGCGCAGCGCCGAGATCGGAATGAACTTGATGTCCGGTACATCCAGCCGAGCCGCGAAATTCTCGTATTGCGCCCGAATCGTCGTGAACACCTCCTCCCGCCAATCCACCAGGTCCATCTTGTTCACACACACGACGATGTGCTTGATTCCCAGCAAAGAAGCAATGAAACTGTGCCGATGTGTTTGCTCTACCAGCCCATGCCGCGCATCCACCAGCAGGATGGCCAAATCAGCCGTCGAAGCGCCAGTCACCATGTTCCGGGTGTACTGAATATGACCCGGCGTATCTGCAATGATGAACTTCCTCCGCGGTGTGGCAAAATACCGGTAAGCCACATCGATCGTGATGCCCTGCTCCCTCTCTGCCCGCAGCCCGTCCGTCAGCAGGCTCAAATCCGCCCCCTCCATCCCGCGCTGGAGGCTGGTTTGTTCTACCGCAGCGAGTTGGTCCTCGAAGATGCTCTTCGAATCAAAAAGCAACCGTCCGATGAGGGTACTCTTGCCGTCATCTACGCTGCCGGCGGTCGTAAAGCGAAGCATGGCGCGAAGATACACCGCCTCGCTGCGCCCTCCGCCCTCCGCGCTGCGCGGCTCCGAGGCTTCGCGGCGCAGCGCTGTCGGTTCATTTTAGGGAATGGGTTTGGCCATTGGGTAGAAAGTCCTTACCATTGAAGGTACGATGAATTGGTATCTAAAAGTCCTGAGGCAATATGCCGATTTCCGCGGCAGAGCGCGGCGCACCGAGTATTGGACATTCTTCCTGTTCAACCTCCTTTTTTCATTGTTGGCCATTTTTGTGGACTACATGTTGGGCACCGCGGATGAAGAGACGGGCTACGGCATCCTTTACGCGCTGTACTCGATTTTCACTTTTGTTCCGGGTTTGGCCTTGTTTGTCCGAAGACTTCATGACGTGGGGAAGAGCGGATGGTTCACGCTGATCATCCTCCTGCCCTTCGTCGGAGTCATCTGGCTGTTTGTGTTGCTCGTGACCGAGGGCGAAGCCACCGACAACAAGTGGGGGCCCAATCCGAAGTCCCAGTGGTGAAACAGGAGAAAGCGCGGCAAAGCCGCGCGAAACAGGAGATGGGATATAGGAGATAGGGATTTGAGATAGGAGATGGGAGATAGAGCGGCTGCGCCGCGCGAAACAGGAGATGGGAGATAGCGCGGCTGCGCCGCGCGAAACAGGAGATGGGAGACAGGAGATGGCCGGGTCCGGGGAGACTTCCCGGGTCCAAAACCGCACGTCTCAGGCGCTGAATCCCCTGTGACACTGAACAGGAATCGAGCACGATGAACCGGCCGCACACCAGAATGTGCGCGCCTTGCGCGGCACCTTTGTTAATCTCCCGCGGCGCAGCCGCGGTGTTTCCCATCTCCGCAGAGCGGAGCGAAGCGCTGCGCAGCCCTCAGCCCTGCTTTGCGAATTGGATTTCGCCTGCAAACTTCACCTCCTCGCCGACCAGGACGCCGCCCGTCTCGAGCGCCGCATTCCAGTTGAGGTGGAAGTCCGTGCGGTTGATGGCGCCGCTGAAGGAAAAACCCGCCTTCTCGTTGCCCCAGGGGTCGCGGCCCAACCCGCCAAACTCCACATCAAACGTCACCTCCTTGCTCACCCCCTTGATGGTCAGCGTGCCCGTGAGCACGTACGCCCCCTCGCCAGCGCCCGGCTTCAGGGACGCGGCCTGGAAAGTGAGCTTGGGGTGGTTTTCGACATCGAAGAAGTCGCCGGCCCGCAGGTGCTGGTCGCGCTGCTCGTTGTTCGTGTCGATGGAGGCGACATCGACCGAC
>JBIKTK010000137.1:0-4572 GCA_044348125.1 Flavobacteriales bacterium
CTGCAACCCCATGGCATCGATGAACCCGGCAATGTGCTGGGCGAGTGCCTTCGCCCCGGTGCTCAGCAAGGGGAGCTCGTAGATGGGCAGCATGGGGATGATGACGCGGAAGCGCTGGGAGAAATGGGCACGAACGGCCTCGAAGTTGCTCAGCGCACCGAACAAGCCGTGCAGCAAAACCAGGGGTTCGCCCTTTCCGCTCTCTACATAACGGTATTCACCGAGCGTTTGAATGGGGGTTGGAGTAGTGTCCATGGCAAGTGAGGGTGCAAAGTAAGCAGAAGGCGGGACTTGGGCGATTTGGGGTTTTGAACACACCAGGTTTGATGACTTTTCCACAATGTGGGAGAAAGTGGGTGATTGTGGTAGAAAGTGGGAATTTTGAATCTAATTTTGGTCATGCTCAATTTGCTCGGGGAGTACAACTGCAAAGTCGATGCGAAGGGCCGCGTGCTCTTCCCGGCCCGGTTGCGCAAGCAACTGGAGGCAGTGCTGGGCGAAGGGCTGGTGGTGAACCGGGACATCTTCGAAGGGTGTCTCATCCTGTACCCCCAGCCCGAGTGGGCGAAGGTGAACGAGGAGATGGCCCGCCTCAGCCGGTACAACCCCCAGCACCAGCGTTTTCAGCGGAAGTTCATGAACGGCGCCACCGCGCTCGAGTTGGACGCGGCTGGCCGGATTCACCTGCCCGCCGCTTTGATGCAGCATGCGGGCATCGACCCGAAGGACGCCAACGAGCTGGTGATCACCGGGATGGGCGAGAAGATGGAGGTTTGGTCGGCGGGGCGGTATGCGGAGCGGGTGTTGGCGGACGACCTCGACTTCGCCCAGCTCGCGGAGGAGGTGCGCAAGGATTTGGAGGGTTCTAGTGGCAAGGGGTCATGACGGGGGTGTACCACGTGCCGGTGTTGTTGGAGGCCAGCCTCTCGGGGCTGGGGCTCGCGGAGGGCGCCGCGTATGAAGGGCCGGGCCGCCATTTCGTGGACGTCACCTTCGGCGGCGGCGGGCATTCCCGGGCCATCCTCGAGCGCATGGGGCCGGAAGACCGCCTTTGGGCCTTCGACCAAGATCCCGACGCCCGTGCCCAGACCCCCCAGGATGCCCGCTTCCACCTCATCCCCGAGAACTTCCGGCACGCCCGCAATTTCCTGCGGTTTGCCGGCGTGAACCGCGTCCATGGGTTGCTCGCCGACCTCGGCGTGTCCTCCCACCAATTCGACGAAGCGGCCCGCGGGTTTTCCACCCGGTTTGAAGCCCCGTTGGACATGCGGATGAACCCAGCCGTCGGCGTGTCCGCAGCCGAGCTCATCGCGGGTGAGGAGGTGGGCGGTTTGGCCTACATCCTCGGGAATTTCGGGGAAATCCAGCGGCCCATGCGCGTGGCCCATGCCTTGAAAACGGCGCATGCGGCAGGCCAAATCCCCACAACCACGGCCCTCGTCGCCTTCCTCCGACCTTTCGCCCCGCCCCGCAAGGAGAATCAGTTTGCGGCGCAGGTTTTCCAGGCGTTGCGGATGGCGGTCAACGACGAGCTGCCGGCACTGCGCGACCTGCTCACGCAATGTGAGCCGATGATGCCCGAGGGCGGTCGGCTGGTCGTCATCTCGTACCACAGCCTCGAGGACCGGCTCGTGAAGCACTTCATCCGCTCCGGAAATTTCGAGGATGCCCCGGTTCGCGACCTGAAAGGCCAAATCTGTGCCCCCTTCACCCCGCTGTTCCGCCGCGCGGTGGTCGCCGACGCGCTGGAACTGGAGTCGAACCCCCGCTCCCGGAGCGCGCGGCTGCGCGTCGGGGTGCGCACCGCCTGGAACGTGACGGCATGAAGTTCAACAAGACGACTCCATCGCGGCTCGGGGAGAGCGGGGCAACGAACCGCAGGGTGCCGGCCGCCGCTGACGCCGCCGCCGCGGCTTCGCCGCGCGAAATAGGAGATGCCGCGGCTGACGCCGCGGAGATGGGAGACATCGCGGCTGGCGCCGCGGAGATGGGAGATGGCGCGGCTGGCGCCGCGGAGACAGGAGATATTGCCGCTGACGCGGCGGAGACGGGAGATGTCGCCGCTGACGCGGCGGAGATGGGAGATGTCGCCGCTAGCGCGGAGGAGACGGGGGAGACGGAGGAGACGGGGGAGACGGGGGAGACGGGGGAGACGCGGCGCAGCGCGCGAGATGGGCGGGTCGGGTTGCGGGACCTGCTGAGCGGGGAAGTCCTGACGCGCGAGGGCGTGCTGGCGAACGTGCCGTACCTGGTTTTTGTGGCGGGACTCTTCGTCGCCTATGTCGCGTTGGGGTACCAGTTTGAGCGCATTGAGCGGGAGAAGCAGAAGACCTTGCGGCGGGTCAAGGAGCTCAATGCCGAATTCAAATCGCTCGAGGCCCAGTTCGAGACCCAGTTGCAGCAGAGCCAGGTGGAACGTGCCGTGGAGCCGTTGGGGCTGGAGCAGTCCCTGAAGCCCCCCTTCATCATCGAGGTCGAACCCCTGGAAAACGAGGTGCCATGAGCCCAGGACGACCCAGCCGGAAACAGTTGGCGATTCGGGGGTGGCTGGGGTTCATCCTCTTCTGCCTGTTGGGGGCGGCCATCGTGGGGCGGGTCTTGGTGATCCAGAGCCGGGAACACGCGCACTGGACCGCCGTCGGTGAGAAGTTCAGTGCCAGCGTTCGGACCATCGTGCCCTCCCGGGGGCAGATCTACTCCCACGACGGGAGCGTGCTTGCCACCTCGGTGCCGGTGTACGATGTGCGGTGGGACACGCAGAGTCAAGGGATTGACTGGGAATTGTATGCCGAGACCGAGGATTCCCTTTGTGCGGGTTTGGCCCGCGTGCTGGGCAACGAGCCGGGGCATTACCGGCAGCTGCTGAAGACGGGGCGGGCGCGCGAGAGCCGGGCGGCGCTGGTGGCCCGGAAGATCAGCTATGCGCAGCGACAGGCGATTCTGGCGCTGCCGTTTGTGAAGGAAGGGCGCAACGAGAGCGGGTTCACCTTTGCGCAATCGGAGGTCCGGCTCAAGCCTTTTGGGGATTTGGCAGGCCGAACCGTAGGCATCCACCGCGAGGATGGGGCGGTGGGGCTGGAAGCGAGCTGGAACGATGTGCTCGCGGGGGTCGAGGGCAAGCAGATGCAACGGTATGTCATCGGGGGCGACTGGGTGCCGGTGTCGGAGGAGTACATCGTGGCGCCCCGGGCAGGGCTGGACGTGGTGACCACCATCGACATGCACCTCCAGGATGTGGCGAGCCGGGCGCTGGAGCGGCAGCTGGTGAAGCACAATGCAAAGTGGGGTACGGTGATTTTGATGGAGGTGGCGACGGGCAAAATCCGCGCGATGGCGAACCTGGAGCGCCAAGGGGATGGGCTGGACTCGCTCACCCGCGGGGTGTACCGGGAGGTGCTCAACCGGGCGGTGGTGGAGTCGGTGGAGCCGGGGTCTACGTTCAAATTGGCCTCCATCATGGCCGCCATGGAAGCCGGAGGCGCGAAGCCGGATGATTGGGTGGAAACGGGCAACGGGCGGGTCACATTCCACGGCAAGGAAATGACGGATGCGGAGGTGGACAAGACGGGCGGGTATGGCCGCATCGACCTCCAGACGGTGTTTGCCAGGAGTTCGAACGTGGGGACAGCGCTCACGGTGAAGCGGTGCTTCGGCTCGGAACCGCAGCGCTTCCTCGATGCGCTGCACCAACTCGGGGTCGGAGATCGGACGGGCATCCGCTTGGGGGGAGAGCCGGCCCCGCGGGTACACCGGAAAGTGGGCGACAACGGCTGGTCGAAGCTCTCCATCACGCAGATGTCCATCGGTTACGAGGTGCAGCAGACGCCGCTCCAGGTCCTGATGCTGTACAACGCGGTGGCGAATGGCGGCCGCATGGTGCGGCCCCTGCTCGTGGAGTCCACGCAGCTCAATGGCCAAACCGTCGAAAACTTCAGCCCAGAGGTGATCCGGGAGTCCATCTGCTCGAAGGAGACCTTGGCGGCGGCGCAGGCGATGTTGCGCGCCGTGGCGGACCCCGCCGGGGTGGGCACAGGGAGGACGCTGTTCAAGGACCGGCCCTACACCGTGGCGGGCAAGACGGGGACGAGCCGCGTGGTGCGGGACGGGGTGTACGACGGCACGTACCGGGCTTCCTTCGCAGGGTACTTCCCCGCGGAAGCGCCCCGTTACTCGTGCATCGTGGTCGTGGCAGAGACCCAGTCCGGGGTGTTCTACGGCGGCAGCATCGCAGGTCCCATCTTCCAGGAGCTCGCCGACAAGGTATACGCCACCGACCCGTCCTTCCACGCGGATGCTGCCCAGGCTCCGCTCGCCGCCATGCGGCGCAACCCCTATCTCCTGCATGGCCCCAAGGTCGAGCGCGAGCGCCTCCTGGAACACTGGGGCTGGACGTTCAGCGACTCCGCCCGCGGAGACGTGGACTGGGTGGAGGCCATCGCGACCGATTCGACCTTGACCCTCAAGCCGCGGGCCATCACCCGGGGCGTCATCCCCGACGTGCGCGGCATGGGCCTGCGCGACGCCCTCTACCTGCTGGAGAACGCCGGATTGACGGTGCACTACAACGGCATC
>JBIKTK010000138.1:0-4561 GCA_044348125.1 Flavobacteriales bacterium
CCACGATGTCGGCAACGGCCGGGCCTTCACCGAATCCGGCACCTCCTCATCCCGCAGGAACCGCAAGACCAAATCGTTGAACAACTCCGGCGCCTCAATGCTGCAAACATGCCCGCAGTTCTCGATGACCGCCAACCGCATGTTCCGCTGCAGGCGCGCAAACCGTTCCGCAGCCCGGAAGAAAATGTGGTCCTGGTCCCCCATGACCACCAGCCCCTTCTTCGCCACCGGCCGGTTCATGTAAGTGCCCACCAAATGGAAGAATGGCTTGTACAACTCCACCCATTTCAAGTACTCCCGCTGCGTCAGCCGGCGGCTCTGTCGCCGGAAGATGTAGCGGCTCATCCGGTGGTTGCGCCGAGGCAGAACGATGAAACTGAAGAGCCAGTACATCGCGCGGTACGGGAGGAAGTAGTTCAGGAATTTGGCACTATGAACAAACCAGTGCATCGCCCGGCTGCCATCGAAAATCGCCCCCGCCATGACCATGCGGTCGATGAGTTCGGGACGCTCCAAATCCAGCTTTTGGAGGATGACACTGCCGATGGACAAGCTCACAAAGTGGGCCTTTTCGATGCCCAAGTGGTCGATCACGCGCAGGATGTCCTCCACCAGGATGTCGAAGTCGTACGCCGGGTATTCCGGCAAGATGTCCTTCGAAAAGCCATGGTCCCGTAAATCGATGAGCAACAGCCGATAATGCGGCGCGAATGCGTCAATCTGAAACTTCCACGTCCGGATGCTGCCGCCTGCACCGTGCACAAAAACCAGCCAGGGAGCCACCGGGTTCTCCGCGATGATCTCGTGGTGCAGCAACACGTTGCCATGCGCCTCCGGGTGTGCCTTCTGTCCTTGTTCGGTTTTCATCTGTCAGGCCAAATTTCGTTCATTTCTTCCGCTTTCGAGCAGGCAGCACGTGCCGTTTCAGAATCCGCTGTCCCTCCGCCCGGACGGCCGGGGACTTTTTCTCCCCCCACAACCGGTCGCGTGCCTGCCGCGCAGCGGTTTCCAGGTCCACCTGCGGCCGGGGGTAATGCACGCCGGGTTCCATGCCGTACAGGGCGGCTTCGAGCGGCGTCATCTCCCACGGCGCGAAGAGGGCGGGCACGGGCACGGCGGCCAACTCGGGCACCCACTTGTGGATGAAGTCGCCCGCAGGGTCATGGTCCTGTGCTTGCTTCACGGGGTTGTAAATGCGGACGGTGTTGAGACCGGTGCACCCGGCCTGCATCTGCATTTGGGGGTAGTGGATGCCGGGCTCGAAGTCGAGCATGATGCGGGCGAGGTGGTCGGCACCGGCCTGCCAGGGCTGCCAAAGGTGGTGGGTGAGGTAGCTCACGAGCATGGCGCGCATGCGGAAGTTGATGTAGCCGGTGGCTGTGAGGCAGCGCATGCAGGCGTCCACGAGGGGGACGCCGGTGGTGCCGGTTTGCCAGGCTTCGACGCGATCGGGCATCGGAACGCGGTCGAGCGCCCGCACTCCCCGGTTGACGTCGTGCACTTCCATTCGGCATTCCGACTCGAACTTCTGGATGAAGTGGTCTCGCCAGCGCAGGCGCTCGGTGAAGGCCCGCAAGGCGCGGCGGGGTCCTCCGGGGGCCCGCGCTGCGTCCTGGCTGGCTTGGTAGGCAGTCCGGATGCTGAGGTTGCCCCAGGCGAGGTAGGGCGAAATCCGGCTGCACCCGGTTCGGCTGGCTTCGGGCTTGCTGATGCTGGCGGCGTACCGGTGAACCCGGGTCCGGAGGAAGGTCCGCAGGTAGGCGTGGGCGGCCCGTTCGCCGCCGGGCTGGCGGGGGGCATCGGGTTGCGCCCCAGCGCCGGGGTTCCGGAGCGTGGGCCGGTCGCAGGGGCCGGGGCCGGGTGCCGGACCGCCGCCGGCGGCGGCACCGGGCCCGGGAGAGGCGGGGCGCAACCGGGTCCAATCGGGCACCACCTCGGGCGCCTCCACGTGGGCGCGCCAGTGTTCCATCCAATCGGTCCGATCCCGCGCCCCGCGGCGAACCCCGGAGCCCACGTGCTCCCTCCATTCCACCCCGTTCCCCCGGAACCACTGGGCCATCCGCCGGTCCCGATCGAACGTCCACCGGACCCCCGTTTCTTGGGTGCTGTGTACCTCGACCATTCCCCAAGTGCGCAGTCCCGCAAAAACGGCCTCTGCTTCCCCCACGAATTCCCACAACGCCGCCCCCTGTCGGGCCAAACCCTCCCGCAAATCATCCAGGGACTGCGCCACAAATTCCGTGTGCAGGTCACTCCAAGTCGGATGTGCCAGCAATCCCGGTTCCCAGATGTACACGAAGGCATGCGGTCCGCCCCGCTCCAAAGCAGCCGCCACCGCCGGTTGGTCCCGGAGCCGCAAATCCCGTTTGAGCCAGACCACCACCATGTCGGGTCCCGTTAGTCCCGGGGAAAACCCCGAAGAAAATCCTGAACCACCTCCACAGGTTGGTGGGGTCGGGCATACGAGCAACGTGCCAGCCGTTCCACCCGGTGGTAGCCGTCCAACCCACTCACCGCGGCGGTCCCAGCTCCCACCAAGTCCAGCGCGCCGTCCGCTGCGATCTGGGCTTCGGGCACCACGAGCCACTCGACCCGCCCCACCACGAACCGGCATCCATTCGCCGGCACCTCCCAACTGTCCTCCCACCGCAACCCCATGCGAATGGCTGCCTCCGCAACCGCCGGGGCCCGGAAGCCCGGAAGGCCGGGGGCCCACCACGGCGTCAATCCCACCGCTTCGAATTCGCTCACCCCGTCGGGCCACCTTGCGCTCGTGGCATGCGCCCGTTCGTACCAACCGACCCCGACCTGGCTCAAGGTAAACTGCTCCGTCTCCCGGAGGTTGTGCCAGGAGTGGCTGCCCCGATCGCGCGCCACCGGCGGCCGGAACACCAGCCCCACCAACGGAGGGTCAGACCCCAAATGCACCACCGAACTGAAGATGGCGAGGTTGGGCACGCCGGCGGCGCTCGCCGTCCCGACCACGTTCGCAGGCTTGAACCCCGTGACCGAGTTCATGAGCATGGCCCGAAAAGGCCCCGCCATCGACTCCAGATCCCCCGCCGTCCAAATCCGTTCCCCCGCCGTCCACAGCCGCTCCCCTGCCCCCCCCTCCATCACCGCAGCGCGCCGATGCCGGCATCCAGTGACAACACCTGGCCCGTCATCCCGGCCGACAAGTCCTCCAGGAGCCAGGCCGCCAACGAAGCCACCTCCTCAGGCCGGTGCACCCGGCGCAGGGGATTCCGCTCCTCGATGGCTGCGCGTTTGGCCTCCGAATTCAACAAAGGTGCCGCCAGCGACGTGTCCGTGAGCGAAGGCGCCACCGCGTTCACCCGGATGTCCGGAGCCCATTCCGCGGCCAGCGCACGCGTCAGACCCTCCACCGCTCCCTTCGCCGCCGCGATGCTCGCATGAAACGCCATCCCCGTTCCGACCGCCACGGTGCTGAACAGCACCACCGACGCCCCGCCTTCCGCCTTCTTGAGCAGCCCGTGGTTCGCCTGCAGCGTCGCCACCGCGCCGTAGAAATTGACCTCCCAGTCCTGCACCCATTGCTCCCGCTTGAGCCCCTTGAATGGCTTCAGCGCGATTGTTCCCGGGCAATAGGCCAAACCATCCAACCCCTCCGCAAACGCCGTCAAGTCGCAGGCTCCCGCCACAGCATCGAACTGCAAACCGAGGTACCTCGGCTCCCCTTCGATCACGGTACCCGTGCGCGAAACCCCGATGACCCGGTGGCCCGCCGCGAGCAACCGGTTGCGCAGGGCCTCCCCGATTCCCCGGGAATCCCCAATGACCGCGTACGTCTTCATGACTGCGCTGCTTCCCGCTCCTGTTGCAACGCCACCAACTTCGCCTCCACCTCAGCCGCCTTCACCATGCACGCATCGGATTGCTTGCGGTCTACGGTGCTCAACCGATGCGCCTCAGCCAGCCACCGGCTGTGCTCGCGCTGGAGATCCTGCAACGGATCTTTTCGAAACAAATTCAACCAGTTCATGCGGTAAGAACACGCCCTGGCCGCAAAAGTTCAGGACGGGAGTTCGTTGAGTTTGGCCTTCAACACTTCCAACTTCGCCAACGCGTCCTGCTCCTTCTTCTGTTCCAGTGCCACCACCTGTGGCGGTGCATTCGCGACGAACTGGGCATTGCCCAACTTGCCCCGAACCGCGCGCACGAAGCCCTCGTGGTACGCCATCTCCTTCTCGATTTTCGCGCGCTCGGCCGCCACATCGATCTCCGCATGGAAAGGGATGTGGAAGCTGGACATGCCGGACACGAATCCGAAGCCGTTGGAGGTCTTCTCGCCCACCACCCGGATGTCGGACAGGTAGGCCAAATGCCGAATCACAGGTCCCAGTGCCTCCGGATAGTCGGCGCCCGCCATGACTTCCAGCTCCAGCATCTCCTTGGGCGGGAGTTGCTGCTCCTTCCGAACGGTTCGTACTTCCGCCACGATTTGGAGCGCGGCGTCAAACTGCTGCAACAACGGGCCATCCACAGTTCCGGCCGCTGGCCACGCCGCGATGCACAGGGCCTCCCCTGCCCCACCGCGCGG
>JBIKTK010000140.1:0-4559 GCA_044348125.1 Flavobacteriales bacterium
TCCGAACGGTTCGTACTTCCGCCACGATTTGGAGCGCGGCGTCAAACTGCTGCAACAACGGGCCATCCACAGTTCCGGCCGCTGGCCACGCCGCGATGCACAGGGCCTCCCCTGCCCCACCGCGCGGCTCCAACCAATGCCAAATCTCCTCCGAAATGAAGGGCATGAAGGGGTGCAGCAGTTTCAACAGGCCACCAAAGATCCGCACGGTGGCCGCGTGGGTCGCCGCATCGATGGGCGCGCCGTACGCCGGCTTCGCGAGTTCGAGGTACACGCTGCAGAAGTCGTCCCACACGAGCTTGTAGGTCGCCATCAGGGCCTCGCTCAGCCGGAACTCGGCAAACAGCGCTGCGGACTCCTCCACGGCAGCATGGAACCGGCTCTCCATCCAAGCCACGGCCCACCGCGCCGCCTCGGGCTGGGGCACGCTGGCATCCACCTGCCATCCTGCGGTCAACCGGTACGCATTCCAAATCTTGTTCGAAAAGTTGCGCCCCTGCTCACACAATTTCTCATCGAAAGGCAGGTCGTTCCCCGCGGGCGAGGTCAGCAACATGCCCACCCGAACCCCGTCGGCTCCGTACTGCGCCATGAGTTCCAACGGATCCGGGCTGTTCCCCAGACTCTTCGACATCTTCCGGCCCTGCTTGTCCCGAACGATGCCGGTGTAGTAGACGTTTCGGAAGGGCGGCGCACCCCGGTACTCATAGCCCGCCACAATCATCCGCGCCACCCAGAAGAACATGATTTCCGGTGCCGTCACCAGATCCGCGGTGGGGTAGTAATACCCGATTTCCTCCTCCGAATAGAACCCATCGAATACACTGATGGGCCACAACCAGGAACTGAACCACGTATCCAGTACGTCCTCGTCCTGACGCAGTTCCGCTTCCGTCAAGTCTGCCCGCCCCGACTTCTCCCGTGCCAAGGCCAGCGCCGCCTCCGCCGTCTTCGCGACCACAAAATCCTCCATCCCCTCCCCGTAATACCAGGCCGGAATCCGCTGCCCCCACCACAACTGTCGGCTGATGCACCAGTCCTTGATCTGCTCCATCCAGTTCCGGTAGCTGTTCTTGAACTTCGGCGGATAGAAGCGAATCGTATCGTCCATCACATGTTCCAGCGCCGGGCGGGCCAAATCCGACATCGCAACGAACCACTGCAGCGACAGCCTGGGTTCAATCACGGCGTCGGTCCGCTCGGAACGGCCCACCTTGTGGGTGTGCTCCTCGACCCGGACCAGCGCTCCTTGGGCCTCCAAATCCATTGCAATCTGCTTCCGCACCGCGAACCGGTCCATCCCGGCATAAGCCCCTCCGTGCTCGTTCAGTGTGCCGTCGGGGTGGAAGATGTTCAACACCTCCAATCCGTGCCGGCCCCCCAGTTCGTGGTCGTTGGGATCGTGTGCCGGGGTGATCTTCAAACACCCGGTGCCGAACTCCATGTCCACGTATGTGTCACAGATGATGGGAATCTGCCGTCCACACAGAGGCACCTTGGCCATCCGGCCGTGCAGGTGGGTGTAACGGGCGTCTTCCGGATGGACACAAATGGCCGTGTCGCCCAAGATGGTTTCCGGCCGGGTGGTGGCGATGACCACACCCTCTGGCACCCCTTCCACCTCGTACCGCAAATGGAAGAGCTTCCCCCGTTCTTCCTTGTGAATCACCTCTTCATCACTCAGTGCGGTCAGGGCTACGGGGTCCCAATGCACCATGCGCACCCCACGGTAGATGTAGCCCTTCTTGTGGAGGTCGATGAAGGTGTCGATGACGCTCTCGTAGTACTTCTCGTCCATCGTGAACCGGGTTCGCTCCCAATCACAGGAAGCCCCGAGTTTTTTCAGTTGCTCCAGAATGATGCCGCCGTGCTCATGGGTCCATTCCCATGCGTGATCCATGAACTGCTCCCGGGTCAAGTCCCGCTTCAAGATGCCCTGCTCACGAAGCTTGCGCACCACCTTAGCCTCCGTGGCTATCGACGCATGGTCCGTTCCTGGCACCCAGCATGCGTTCTTTCCCTGCATCCTCGCCCGGCGCACCAACACATCTTGGATCGTGTTGTTGAGCATGTGTCCCATGTGCAGAACCCCTGTCACATTGGGCGGTGGGATGACCACGGTGTAAGGCTCTCTCCCATCGGGCACAGAATGAAAGAACCCGTTCTTGAGCCAGTAGTCGTACCACTTCTGTTCAATCGCTTGGGGTTGGTAGGTAGTTGGGATCTCCATGGGATGTCAAGATTGGGAAACACGGCCGCAGGTCCGTTCGGGTTCCGGCCGCAAAAATCGCACGGACTGAGCAAAAAAAAACATCGCCCCCACCTGGGAGCGATGTTTCCAGACGTTGTCGCCTAAATATCAGTTGTTCGTGGGTGCGCCCACCGAACCCGTACGCTCGGGAACACCGCTGCCTGCAGCTCCCATGTCCGTGGCCTCCACGGTTCCCTTGATCCGAATGACCTTGGTGGGCTCGTTGGTTGCGTTCGACGTGATGGTCACACTCTTGTTGATCGGACCTACGCGCTTCGTGTCGTAAACCACCGAAATCTCAGACTTGGCACCTGGGGCAATGGGGTCTGCACTGCACTGGGGCACCGTGCATCCGCAAGAGCCCTTGCAGCGCGAGATGATCAAAGGCTCGGTTCCCGTGTTGGTGACCGTGAAGATGCATGCACCGTCCGCATTTTGTGGAATGGTTCCGTAATCATGAACCTCCTTGTCAATGGTGATGATGGGTCCGGAAGCCCCGCCTTGGGCCATCGCTGCCGTTCCCAAGCCCAAGCCCAGAACAACCGCTGTCAAAAACTTCTTCATGTGGTGTGTATTTGTTTCGTCTTTGCTGGTTTCGAAGATACGGAAAGGAAAGAAGGCCCGAAAGGAATTGTGGTTTTTTCAGATTCCAAACCCCTTGTGCCGCTTACGCATCCCTGCAACTGAAGTTACAACCTTTGTGCCAAAAACAAAAGACCCCAGCATCGCTGCCGGGGCCCTTTGGTTTTTCCACCAAGAGATAATGATCAATCGCAAGAGGTTCCAAAGCTCGCCAAGAACAGCAACAAGTCGTTCGTGCCCACGGCACCGTCGAAGTTGATGTCTCCTGGGCAAGATGCATCTCCGCTGAAGGTGCATGAACCGTTGTCTACCGTTGCCAAGGGGTTGAAGTTGTCTGCGTCGTCGTAGGTGCAACCCAATACCACCGGCGTGAGGCACAGCGCATCGCTGCCCTGGTTGAAGGGGCTGTACTCGGTGAACATCGGGTTGGCGCATCCTTCACACAAGTCACAGCTTCCGAAGCAGGAGCCTTGCGTGACCGTGTTGCCTGTTACCTCTAAGACCCGGTTGCCTCCGTTTCCGCAAGCCCCCACGCTCTCATCTGCACCCCATGTGTTGCCATTGATGTACTTGTACTCGTAGGTGCCCGCTTGCAACTGAACGACAATCTGATAAACCCCATAGCCCACCAAGGTCAATGGCGTGCTCGATGGATTCCATCCTTGGAAGCTACCTGCTACGTGGACACCCGCGGCAGCCACAGTTTGGTCAGACATGTTGACCCGGAAGGTCACCAAGTAGGAGCAAGATCCATTGTCCACGTTCGCCGTGGGGTTGAAGTTCTGTGCCGTGGCATCGGTGCAACCGTTGAATGCACAGAAGCCCGCATCCGTCGCTGCCGGGTTGTAGTTGTTGGCTGCAGGATTCTGGCAACCGACCACTTCCAACTCATTGCACACCCCGTCGCCGTCGGTGTCATTCACACAAGTGCCCGAGCAGTTGTAGTACTGCGGTGGGTACTGGCAATTGACATTCAAGTGGCAGGCTCCGGTGTAGTTGCAGGCAGCGGGATCCCCACAACCCAATTGGAAAGAGGAAATCGGTGCAATCCACAAACGCTGTCCAGCCGAATTGACCGGAATCGGCGTCTTCCAAACCCCATTGCTCTGGGCCGTGTAGATGTAAGCCCCGGTCGAGGGATCCTGGATGATGATGTTGTTGCCGCAAATGGAAATGGGTGCGTTGTCAGCCAACAGCGCCAATGCTCCGAGGAATCCGCTAGGATCCGTGACGTTGCTAAGTGTCAATGCGCCACCGGTTCCATTGCCCAATACCACCCCTTGCACTGAGATGTTCGGGTTGACGAACCCGGATGCCTCACAACCACCTGCCAAGGGAGCGTTCGGCGTGCCCGTCAAGGTCAAACCGACCAACCACGTGTTGCCTGCTCCAATCGGCAAGGTCGTGGTCAAGAAGTCGCAAGACCCGTCGTTTTGGGTGGCTGCAGGGTTGTAGTTGCAAGCCATCAAGTTCGTGCAGCCGAGGACTGCCAGCGAGTTGCCTTCGCAATCATAACCGGCTTGGGCGTACTGGCAAGAACCATCGTTCGAGGTTGCCAACGGATTGTAGTTGCAAGCCTCCTCGTCCGTGCACCCGGGTCCTGTAGAAGCCACGCCCAATGCGATGGCCATCCGCGGTGCCGTGTAAGCTTGGATGGTGTCGATGTAAGCCAAAGCCTCCGTCGGTCCCATGTCGGGGTTCAAGGTCAACTGCGTGGCTGCGATGT
>JBIKTK010000139.1:0-4559 GCA_044348125.1 Flavobacteriales bacterium
TCCGAGCGCCTGCCGCAGCCAGGCCCGTGAAGCGAACCGGTAACCGTACGCTGGCTGCAGCAGCGCCGCCCGGTCCAGACCCAAGAGCGCCTCCTGCTTGCGACCGAGGTGGAAGTGACACATCGCTGCGTCGTGGATCCAGTCCGGATCCGCATCCAACGCCGGATCTCGGCGCACAGCCTCGTTCAAGTGAGACAGCGCCCCCTCCCAATCTCGGCTGGCGAGGGCTGCGGCGGCGGCGTGAAGCGGGCTGGAAGTGGAGGGCGTTGTCACGGGCGTCGGTTTGTTCAAAAATACGTCAGGACCTCCGGGCGACCGAAGTCCAAATCCGACCGAAATTGGCCCCATGTCCGCCGTGCCACCGCCACCGCCTTTGGCCTTCCCGGCCTACCGCCGCCGCGCGGGCGGGGCCTCCGTCTGCGCGATCGAGGGGCCCGAACGCATGGTCGAGTACCAGCGACTCGGGAGCCGCTGGCTGCGCCAGGACCTGGTGGCCACGGCCTACCCCGAGAAGCTCTTGATTCAGGATTTGCTGAACCTGGTTCCAGGGGTCGAAGCGCTGGAGGCAGCCGAGTTTCGAGCGGTGGAGCGGGCGGCGGGCGGCGCGGACGGTCCAGGCGGTCCGGGCGGTGGAACCGCCGTCGGGGAGGAGGCGCCGGTGTGGGTGGCCGATGCCGATCTCGGCGCGCGGACGACCTTCGGCGTGCCCGGTCGCGCCCGTTGGATGGTGTCCGTTCGGTCCGACTCCGAAGTGCGGGCCGTCCTCGCCCAGCGCGCGGCGATGGACCCCGTTCCCCCCCTGCTCGTGCTCGGCGGCGGATCCAATCTGTTGCTCCATTCGGACTGGGACGGCCTCGTCATGAAGATGGAAGTTCCCGGAAAGACCGTGCGGCCCACCGGCGCTGGCTGGGCCGAGGGCGTGGCGGGAGCCGGGGAGCGGTGGCACGACTGGGTCGACTGGACCCTGACCGAAGGGTGGGCGGGGTTGGAGAATTTGGCCTGGATTCCCGGCAGTGTCGGAGCCGCGCCCATGCAGAACATCGGGGCGTATGGCGTGGAGTTGAAGGATGTTTTTGCGTGGCTGGAGGCCATCCGCATCGAGGACGGTGCGCTGCGCAGGTTCCAGCCAGCGGACTGCCGGTTCGGTTACCGGGAGAGCGTTTTCAAAGGCCCGGAGCGGGGACGATGGATCATCACCCGCGTGGCCTTCCGGCTCCAGGACGCGACCTCGGTGGAACCCAGTGCCTTGCGGGTCCAGTACGGCGCCGTGGAGCAGGAGTTGGCAGCCGTCCCGCGCGACCAGTGGACGCCCCGCCACGTCGCGGACGCCGTCATCCGCATTCGCCAAAGCAAGCTCCCGGACCCGCAGGTGCTCGGAAATGCAGGCAGTTTCTTCAAAAACCCCGTCATCTCCGCTACCCAGTTCGCTGACTTGCAGGCGCGTTTCCCGGACATTGCGCACCACATCCAGCCGGATGGTCAGGCCAAACTCGCCGCAGCCTGGCTCATCGAGCGCGCGGGCTGGAAAGGCCACAACCGGGTCACCCACGGGGTGCACGACCGGCAGGCCCTGGTGCTGGTGAACCGGGGCGGGGCGACGGGTGCCCAGATATGGGAATTGGCCCAAGACATCCGAAAGGACGTCCTGAGCCAATATGGTGTGGAGCTGGAACCTGAGGTCAATCAGGTCGGCGCCACCCCGGGGAGTCGTTGATCAAAAGCTGGGGCAGGGCAAGGCCCGGGACAGTTGAGGTCGGCTGCGGCGGTCGTGGTCCCAACGGTACTTGAGCATGAGTTCGTGGCTTCCGCCTGAATTGCCCAACCCCAGGGTGCTCACGGTGATGTCGTAGCTGTACCCGATTTTCCAATCGTCCGTGCCATAGCCCAGGATGAGGCAGACGGCATCGACGTCGTGGCCACCCTCCACGGTGTGGCCCACGGGCAGCCCCCGCCACCACAGGCCCACACTCAACGGGTGGGCATCGTAGTACGCCCCCAAGTCCAATTGGTCGAATCCATCTTGGGTCATGTAGTTGAAGGAGAACACAAAGTCGCTGCGGTGGCGGCTCCGAGGGTGCTGGGCTGCCCGCATTCGGAAACCCCCGTGCGTGGAGGTCTTTACGCCCATGGGATCGGCGTAGCCGCTGAAGAGGCTCTCATCGGGACGGTTGATGTGGTCGGCAGAGAAACCCACCCACATCTTGGGGCCCACGAGCAGCATGCCGGTGCCGAAGTCGGCGTAGTTCCGGGATTCGTTCATCGGACCTTCGAGGGTGGCGAACTCGTCTCCCCGGATGAGCTGGTCGCCGAAGGTGAGCTTCGACATGTCGATGGACCGGTTGGCACCGGCCAACTGCAGCGCGGGCCGGAAGCGCCAGCCATTGACCAGCGGCACTTCATAGGCGTACTGCAGGGCGACCTTGGTGGTGGCCAGTGCCCCCGCTCCAGCTTGCTCGTTGGAGAACAGCACCCCGAAACCGCTGTTCAGGTTCCGGTTGTACCAGTCGTGGGCCACATGCCAGCCCACAAAGCCGTTGGGGAGCGAACTCCACTGGCTGCGGTAGAGCGAGGCGAGCTGGGCCCGCTCGGTCACACCGACATAGCCGGGGTTGAGCGAGGTGGGCAGCGCATTGTACTGCGTGAACCGCATGTCCTGCGCCGTGGCGGTTACCGCGGCTCCGCCTCCCAGAAGAATACACAAGGGAAGGAGGGCAGGGGCAAAGCGGAGGCGAGACAACGCAACCCGCAGGTTCAAAGGAAGGTAGCGTGAGAGCATGCTCAGGGAATGATCAGGGTTACATCACCGGCTTGGCGAACGGTCCTTCCGTCGCTGAATTGGGCTTCGGCTTTCCAGGCGTAGACGTCCTGGCGGACCAGCGAGCCCTCCACATAGCCGTCCCATCCGATGCCGGGATCGGTGGAGCGGAAAATGAGCTCGCCCCACTTGTTGAAGACGGCGAGTTCGTACCGGATGATGCCGGCGTGGTGGGGGTGGAAAATGTCGTTGCTCAGGTCCGTGGGGTCATAGGCGCCGCCCGTGGAACCGCCCGTCGTCGGGGTGAAGGCGGTGGGGAAGACCATGAATCCACCTGGAATCGCCTCCACGGCTTGGGCCCAGGCATAAGTGCTCTGGCAGCCGAAGTCGTTTTGGACTGTCAATGCCACGTCGTATACACCCGGCTCGCGGTAGTTGTGCTCGGGGTTCATCAGGTCGCTCTGGAAGCCGTCCCCGAAATTCCAGAGGAAGAACTGGGCGTCATCGGAGGCCAACGAGATGAACTGAACCACTTGGTCCGGGGCCACCACGCGGTCCGGCGTGTAGGTGAACGCCGCCACCGGGGTGGGGAGTACTTCCACGATGGACGAGAGGAGGATTTCGTCTGCGTATCCCTCGGGACCGGTGGCCACGAGTTTTACGTGGTAGGTACCTGGGAATTCGTAGGCGTGGATGGGGTTGAGCTCAGCAGACTGGGCACCATCCCCGAAGTCCCAGAGGTACGAGACGGCATGTTCCGACTGGTTCTGGAAGGCCACCGAGAGGGGGGCACATCCGGTGCCACCGCCCGTGAAGGCGGCCACAGGGGCGGGTGCGTGGATGTGTACTTCTTGGGTGGCTCCGTCGGCGCAGAATCCGTTGTCCACGGTCAGCGTGATGGTGTAGGATCCCCAAGAGCCGTAGGTGTACAATCCGGGCTGGGTCTGTTGGGAAGCACCGCCGTCCCCGAAATCCCAGGTGTGCAGGGCCGTGGAAGAGGCTGTGCTGAGGTTGTTCAGGGTGATGGTAGCGTCCGGGAAGATCTGGTGGTCCGGGGTGGCGAGGAAGTGGGCCTCCGGCATGGGGTGAACGACAACGCCTACTGCGGTGGTGTCGGTGCAGCCCAGCGCCGAGGTGGCCACGAGTTGGATGACGTAGGTTGCGTCTTCGGGGGTGTCGTTGACGAAGGTGTGAACGGGCGCGGCCTCGGTGGAGGTGGTGCCATCGCCGAAGTCCCAGTGGTAAGCGGTGGCGCCGAAGCTTTGGTTGGCCACGAGGGCTTCCAGGGGTGAGCAACCGGCTTCGAGAACGTCAAAGGCGGCTTCGATGCCTGGGGACACAGGGACTTCGACGGAACCGGTGGCGGCGCAGCCGTCGGCCGACAGGGCGGTCACTTGGGCGGTGTGCACCAGGGGGGTGGCGCCGGGGTTGAAGTAGGTGTGGCTGATGGGTTCCACGGGGGTTTCCGCCGTGAGGCCGTTGCCGAAGTTCCAGAACAGCGAAGCGGCTCCGTCGGAGGTGGGGTGGAAGTGGGCCGTCAGGGGGTAGCAGCCCACAAGGGAGTCGAGGCCCAGGGTGAGTGTGGGGGTGCCGAGAACGGACACCGTTTGGGTCAGGGAGTCCACACAGCCGTGGACGGTGGTGGCCACGAGGGTGACGGGGTAGGCCACATTCGAAGTGCCGGACGGCGCAAACAGGTGCGTCGGTTGGGCCACCGCAGACTGCGTACCATCACCGAAGTCCCATGCGTAGGTCGCGTCCGGGGCAACGGTCGAGTTTTCGAAGGCGAGGGCCGCTGGGGCGC
>JBIKTK010000141.1:0-4557 GCA_044348125.1 Flavobacteriales bacterium
CCGTTGGATGTCGACCTGCCGGTTCTCGGCGTACCAGCGGTGCAGGTGCTCGCCGTAGGTGGCCGCCGTCTCGGGCTGGGACTTCAGTTCCCGAACGAGGGCCATGGCTGCCTCCGGCCGGGGGCCCCAACGTCCCACCACCGCGCCGTCCGGCCCCAGCAGGATGACCATGGGAATGCTCCGGCCCCCTGCCGTCAAGAAGGCATCCATCAAGGGGAGGTTCGCATCGCGAAACAAGACCCGGGCTTCCAGCCGGCCCCCAGAAGCTTGGGCCATCGCCGCCAAAACCGGGAGGATCTGCGCGCCGTCTCCGCACCAATGCTCGTTCAGGATCAACCAGCGCATCCCCTCTCTCACCTCAGCCATCCCCGCGACCACCTCCTCCCGGAGCTCCAACGTCTTCGCCACCCGACGGGCCCGCTGTTGGTTCAACGGGATGTAGGCTGCATACGGGGCGTCGGGCGCGGGGGTTTGGCCTTGCAAATCCTCCAAAAAGTCAGCGAGGGGCATCGCGCGCTCCCAGTAGCTCGGAATGTCCAGTCCCTCGGGAAGGGAGTGGGAGTCGAAGGGTTCCATGGCGGCAAAGGTACGGCCACCGGTCAGGGCTCGGTGTGCGGGCAGTCACATCCCGGCTGACCGGATGCCAGTTCCAACCGGTCGAGGAAGGACTGGTCCTCGGTCAGCAGGAAGGTGGCCTCCTGAACCGGCCCCGATTCATAACGGAAGACGTAACGCCGGGGTGTTTCCCGCGGGCCACTTTTCCCCCAGTCGATCTCGCCTTCATAAACCAGGGAGGCCACGGGTTCGGCCAACGTTTCCCGGGCGCTCAGGCAGTTCCAGACGCATTCCGCTTGGTTGCCCCACACCAACCCGCCCGATTCCAGCGACGCCCGAATCCTGCGGTCCGGAAGCCAGTCGCTGCAGCTGCGCCCTTGAAAGAACAAATACGCCAGCACCGTGCCGATGAAAATCCCAATGCCAAACCGAAACAAGCGCTGCCTGAAATTCATGGCACCAAAGTACGTGACCCCCGCACCTGCGAAGCGCGGGTTGCGGATGTAAATTTGGCCCAACCGTTGCCTCCCATGATCGAAACCACCGACCTGCGCTTCCGATATGGCGCCCATGGCCCCGCCTGGTCGTTCCCCGATGTGCACTGTGCTGCGGGTGAGCGCCTGCTGTTGCTGGGAGCTTCCGGTTCCGGAAAAACGACGTTGCTGCATCTGATGAGCGGGTTGCTGAAGCCGTTGTCAGGCCAAATCCGGCTCGCCAACACCGACTGGTGCACGCTGTCGGGTGCAGCGGCAGACCGCTTTCGAGGGCGGCACGTGGGCATCGTGTTCCAGCGACCGCATTTCGTCCAGAGCCTGACGGTCGCGGAGAATGTGGCGCTCCCCCTTTTCTTGGCGGGGCTTCGTCCTGACCCGGCGCGGGTGGCGTCCTTGCTCGAAGCGTTGGGCATCGGGGACAAGGGTTCGTCCCGCCCCCGGAACCTCAGCGTGGGGGAGCAACAGCGGGCAGGCATCGCCCGGGCGCTCGTCCACCGGCCCACCGTGGTGTTCGCGGACGAGCCCACGAGCGCCCTGGACGACCGGTCCACCGAGGCGGTGGTGTCCCTCCTCGAGCACCATTCGGCCCAAGCGGGCGCCAGCCTCCTCATCGTCACCCACGACAACCGACTTCGGGACCGCTACCCCCGCACGGTCACCCTCGCCCCCCTCACACCGGTAACCCCTTGACCATGAGCTGGATTCGCATCGCCTGGCGCAACCTCCTGGCCAAGCCGCTCTCCACCGGACTCAGCACCGCCTTGCTGGCTTTTGGGGTCGGTTTGGTCAGCCTGTTGATGCTCACCGAACGACAATTGGACGAGACGTTTCGCCGCAACATCCGGGACATCGACCTCGTGCTCGGGGCGAAAGGCAGTCCGCTGCAGCTCATCCTGGCCAATGTCTACCACATCGATGCGCCCACAGGCAACATCCGGCTTGCCGATGCCCGGAAGGTCATGGAGCATCCATACATCGAATCGGCCATCCCGCTCGCCTACGGGGACAATTTCCAGCGGTTCCGCATTGTGGGCACGGAGCCTTCGTACGCAGCGCATTACGGCATGGAACTGGCCGAAGGGCGGTTGTGGGAGGCTCCCTTCGAAGCCACCATCGGAGCGCGGGTGGCGAGGGAATCGGGATTGAAGGTAGGCGACACCTTCTTCAGCGCGCACGGCTTGGTGGATGAGACGGATGTGCATGGGGATTTGGCCTTTGTGGTGGTCGGCATTTTCGAAGAGGGGCAATGTGTTGTCGATCAGTTGCTTCTGTGCAACTTGGAGTCGATCTGGGCGGTGCACGGGGATTCACCGACGGCCTCCACCGGTCCTGGATCCCCTGCCGATGGCCCAGGTACCGCCGCCGCACCGGACACCGTGCGCAAGCCCCTGCCCCGCATCGGCCCGGGCGGCGTGGTCATGGGGTCGGTCGGCGGGCCCGGGGCCGAAGCCCCGAACCGAGACGGCAACCGGGAAATCACAGCCGTCCTGCTGAAAAAGCGGAATCCCCTTGCCGTTCTCACGCTGCCCAATTTGATGAAAGAGACGAACATGCAGGTGGCCCTTCCAGCCATCGAGGTGAACCGGCTGACGCAGAACTTCGGCATCGGAATGGGGACTTTGCGGGGCATTGCGTGGCTCATCATTGCCCTGAGCTTTGCGAGCATTTTCATCTCCGTTTACGACAGCCTGCTGGTTCGGCGATACGAGTTGGCCTTGCTCCGGACCCTGGGGGCTTCCCGAGGGGGCATTTACGGGTCCTTGTTGTGGGAGGGGGGGTTGCTGAGTGGGGCGGGGGCGGTTTTCGGTCTGATTTTGAGCCGATTGGGGCTCTGGGTGATGGCGCAATTCGTGGAGCAGACGTTTCATTATGACCTGGCGGGGATGGGGGTGATGTGGGGAGAGGTGTATTTGGCCTGCGGTGCTATCTTCGTAGGGCTCTTGGCCGCGGCCATCCCGGGCATTTCCGCGATTCGTTTGGACATTTCAAGAACGCTCTCTGATGGCTGACCGCAAGGTGATTTTCCGGTATTCAGGTTTGGCGGTGGCGCTGCTGCTCATCGGTGCCAGCATGGTGGATTTTAGCTCCATGTGTCATCCCAGCGAGGCAGGGCAAAGGACCCAGGAGGCCCTCATGCGAACGGCAGAAGGGGAGACGGAAGGGGCAGTGCTCGCAGGCTTTGATGGGGCCCATCCCTCAGGACAGGGTGCGCCCGGAGCGCCCAGTGCCGACAACCCGCATGGATTCGCCGCTACCTCAGGTGGCGAAGAGGATGTTTACGGCGAGCGGGTGCTCGAGGCGCGACGCACCGCTGAAGACCTGGATACCGATCCCAACCTCCAAGTCTCTGGTGCAAAACCACTGACCTGGCAGACCCTCGAGGATGTAACTTTCAAGGATGTCTTCATCGAAGAGATGGGTGCTTACTACTGGAAACCCACCTTTGGACCCAAGGTCAAGGCCTTGGAGGGCAAGCCATTTTACATCACGGGATACATCATTCCCGTTGACGTAGACGAGGATTTCTACGTGCTGAGCCGGTACCCTTATGCGAACTGTTTCTTCTGTGGGGGCGCAGGCCCCGAGTCCGTCGTGGATTTGCAGTTCAAAGGGAAGTCGAAGCGGGCGTATCAGACCGATGAGCGTCTCACTTTTGTCGGCACCTTCCGCCTCAACGCGGACGACATCTACCAGATGAACTACATCTTGAAGGATGCGGTCGAATTCAAACCTTGATGCGTCCTTTTTGAAACAGGGCACTGTTGCGCCTCCGTGCTTTGCGCAGGGCCTTTTGCTCTTCTTCCGGTAAATCGAGGACGGCGTTGCAAGCCGGACTGCAAGTGCCTCGGTGTTGCTCCGCGCAGGAGGAGCATTGCAAGAACAACAGGTTGCAACCTACGTTGGCGCAGTTCGTGTGGTCATCACAGGGGGCGCCACATTGGTGACATTGGGAGATGATTTCAGGCGAAATGCGCTCCCCCCGCCGTTCATCGAACACGAAGTTTTTGCCCACAAAGCGATTCTCTAGCCCTTGGGATTCTACCTGCCTTGCGTACTCGATGATGCCCCCATTGAGCTGGTGGACGTTCTTGTAGCCGCGGTGCAGCAACCAAGCCGAAGCCTTTTCACATCGGATGCCCCCGGTGCAGTACATCACGATGGGCGCGTCCTGCTTGCCCTCAAGCAGCTGCTCCACTACCTCGATTTCCTCCCGGAAGGTGTCCACATCCGGCAATATTGCCCCCTTGAAATGGCCTACTTCACTTTCGTAGTGGTTGCGCATGTCGATGAGGATGGTATCTGGCGCTTGGGTCAGTTCGTTGAACGCGGCAGCGTCCAAGTGGACCCCACATCGCGTAACATCGAAGGTGGCATCATCCAGCCCATCTGCAACGATCTTGGGTTTCGTCTTGATGGTCAATTTGAAGAAGGACCTCCCTTGCTCGATGGCCACATTCAAGCGAATCCCATCCAAAAAGGAGATGCTGTAGAGGTGCTCCCGAAAGGC
>JBIKTK010000143.1:0-4547 GCA_044348125.1 Flavobacteriales bacterium
CGACGGACCCGCCGAGGGGCGCGTTCATGGTCCACACGCCGTCCCATCGGGGGATGGAGGCCAAACTCCCCCGAATCGCCCGATTGAAGGCCCGGGCGTCCTGGTAAACTTGCAAATTTTCGAAGTAGAACATGCATTAAGTTACTCAAAACAAAACACATAGCGTGATTTTCCGGCGGGAAGTTTTCCACATTTGGCCTGGCAGGAAACGAGATATAAGAGATCAGAAACAAGAAATAGGAAATGGCAGTTGCCGACATCGAAACCCCGATGCCCACATTTCCGATCTCCTATCTCATGTTTCAGCGCAGCGCAGCTGCGCTTATCTCCCGCGCGAAGCGCGGCATCTCCTATCTCTTATCTCTTATCTCAGCGCAGCGCAGCGGCGCTATCTTCCATCTTCCCGTCCCGCATGCGGAGGATGCGGTCGCCCGATTGGGCCAGGGTTTCGTTGTGGGTGACAACGACGAAGGTGGCGCCTTCGCGGTCCCGGAGTTCGCGGAAGAGGGCGAAGAGGGCTTCGGCGTTGCCGGAGTCGAGGTTGCCGGTGGGCTCGTCGGCGAGGACCACGGCGGGTCGGTTCATGAGGGCGCGGGCGGCGGCGACGCGCTGCTGTTCACCGCCGGAGAGGGTGGTGGGGCGGTGGTGTAGGCGGTCTCCCAGGCCCAGGTCGCGGAGCAGCCGTTCGGCACGGTCGCGGGTGGTCCGGTCGTCGGAGCGGGCGATCCAAGCGGGCATCAGGACGTTCTCGAGCGCGGAGAATTCGGGAAGGAGGCGATGGAATTGGAAGATGAAGCCGATGTGGGCATTGCGGAAAGCGGAGAGGGCGGCGCTGCGGAGCCGCGTGACCTCGGCGCCGGCCACCCGGAGCGTGCCGGAGTCGGGGCCGTCGAGGGTGCCGAGGATCTGGAGGAGGGTTGTTTTTCCGGCCCCGGACGCGCCCAGGATTGAGGTCAGTTCGCCAGCGCGGATTTCGAGGTCGATTCCCCGAAGAACCGCCACCGGGCCATAGCTTTTTGTCAGCCCTGACGCTTGGATGATGGGCTCCGTCGCATTCATGCTCGAAAACTACGCACATCCCGCTTACAAGCCCGTTCCGTTGCCTAACTTCGCACCCCAAATCCCGGGACATGCGCGTGGCGGTTGGGCCTGTGCATGTGACGAATCAGAAGAAGAGAACGACATGAACATCCACGAATACCAAGGCAAGGAAATCCTGAAGCAATACGGCGTGGCCGTGCAGGAAGGTCGGGTGGCTGCCACCCCCGAGGATGCGCTTGCTGCAGCCCAAGCGTTGACCGAATCGACGGGTACAAGCTGGTACGTGGTGAAAGCCCAAATCCATGCCGGAGGACGTGGCAAGGGAACCGTCACCGAGACGGGGTCTCGCGGCGTGGTGGTGGCGAAAGGAATCGACAAAGTACAGGACATCGCAGCAGGTATTTTGGGCGGGCATTTGGTCACCGCGCAGACCTCTGCTTCCGGCAAGCGGGTGAACAAGGTGCTCATTGCGGAGGATGTATACGGGCCAGGTGCGAGTGAGCCCCGAGAGTTTTACATGAGTGTGTTGCTGGACCGGGCCTTGGGTCGCCCCGTCATTGTATACAGCCCCCAAGGCGGCATGGACATTGAGGCCGTCGCGGAACACACCCCCGAGCTCATTTTCAAAGAAGTCGTGGACCCAGCGGTAGGACTGCAGGGGTTTCAGGCGCGGCGGATCGCCTTTCAGTTGGGGCTGGAGGGCAAGGCATTCAAGGAGATGATCTCCTTTGTGACCGCCTTGTACCGGGCCTACATGGGCGCAGATGCCACCATGTTCGAAATCAATCCCGTTCTGAAGACATCGGACGATCGCGTCATCGCTGTGGATGCGAAGGTGACCTTGGACAACAACGGGTTGTACCGCCATGCGGACTTTGCGGCCATGCGCGACACCACCGAAGAGGATCCCATCGAAGTGGAAGCCGGTGAGGCGGGACTGAACTATGTGAAGTTGGACGGCAACGTGGGATGCATGGTGAATGGGGCGGGTTTGGCCATGGCGACCATGGATATCATCCAGCTTAGTGGAGGCCAGCCCGCGAATTTCCTGGATGTGGGGGGAACGGCAGACGCGGTTCGTGTGGAGAAGGCGTTTCGCATCATCCTGCGCGACCCGGCGGTGAAGGCGATTCTCGTGAACATTTTCGGGGGCATTGTGCGCTGTGACCGGGTGGCGCAGGGCGTGGTGGACGCCTACCGCAACTTGGGCGACATCCATGTGCCCATCATCGTCCGCTTGCAAGGCACAAACGCTGCGGAGGCCAAGGTTTTGATCGAGAATTCAGGGCTGAAGGTCATCTCTGCCACCCTGTTGCAGGAGGCTGCCGACGCAGTGGCTCAGGTGTTGGCCTCGGCGGAGTAAGCGGGCGCAGGCGCGGGCAAGTTCAAGGACGCAGGCGCAGGCGCGGGAGCGGGGGAGTGGGGGAGCTGTGGAGCGGCGAGAGTCAGCGCTTGCGGAGGACATGGATGCCATCGCGCAAGGGGAGGAGCAGGTTTTCCACGCGGACATCCTCGCGCCAAGCACCGTTGAGGGCGTGCATGCGCCGGGCATCGGGATCTTTTGCTGAGGCGCCCTCGAGCACCTTTCCCCACCACATCACATTGTCTACCAGCAGGATACCGCCGGGTCGGGTGCGGTCCAGCACCGCTTCAACGTATTCGCCCGTGCGGGCCTTGTCGGCATCGATCCAGGCCAAATCAAACACCCCCTCCAGCCTCTCCAGCACCTCGTGGGCCTCTGCGTTGTGCCGAACAATGCGGTCCCGCATCCCTGCCTCCGTCCAGTAGGCGTCTTGCAGGTCATTCAGTTCGTCATTCGGTTCCACCGTGTCGATCCAGCCGCCTGGGGCCAAGCCCTCCGCCAAGCACAGGGTGGCGTAGCCTGTGAAGGTGCCCAACTCAAGAACCCGGTGCGGGCGAACGAGCTGGCTCACCAGGGCGAGCAAACGACCCTGGTACGGGTCGGTGAGCATGTGGGGGTGGGTCGTCTGCAGCCAGGTGGCACGCCGAAGCCGAGCCAGCAGGGCTGGTTCGGCTTCGGAATGCCGAGCCGCGTAAGCCGCCCAGGCGTCGTCGGGCCGCTGGGGCCCTGGAGGTGGATTCAAGTTCGCAGAAAAATCAGTCCGTGCACGGAGCCCGCCATCAGAGGCAGTACATCCCGAATTCGGACAGAAAGATCAACAAATCCCCCGCTGTCACCATACCATCGTCGTTGAAATCCGCCGGTGCCGGACAACCCGACATGCATCCGAAGACACTCAGCAACGAAAGCAAGTCCTCCGTGCCGACAATGTTGTCCCCGTTGACGTCCGACGTGCATTCCGCCAACTCCGCGGGGCTGAACAGTCCGTTGCAGTTGTTGTCTACCCCTTGGCCTGTGCCGGGCGCACCGGGGTGTACAACGGGGTTGCTGTCGTTGCAATCGCAGAGATTCGTCCACTCATCTTCGTCCTGGTCCACAATGCCCGCGCAGGCATTGAAACTGGCTTCACAGTTTGCAAGTGCACACTCGGCGCAAGCCGCATCTCCGAGGAAGGCACAAGCGAAGAAACAGTTCTGTACCACACACGTGGTCTGCTCTCCGAAACAACCGATGCAAGCGCTGGACAATTCCAGCTGCGCCGCCATGCACGCTTCCATGCATTCCTCTCCCTCGCTGAGGCATTGGTTTCCGCAGGCCGCCGCGACTCCTTGCACCAGCTCGGTGTATTGGCAGATGTAGTCGAGATCCACCTCGGAGCAGTTGCCTGGGGTTTGGCCTGCAGCAGACCCAAGCCCCAAGGCCCAGACGGCGATCAGGATGGCCCACGACCCCAAGAATGCAGGTGCGTGGATGCGGCGGGATTGCTGCGCAATCCGGGCGTTGAGTTGGCGGTCAGCGGGCGTCCGCTCCCAGCGGGGAGCTCCCGCGGACTCGACGGCAAGGAAGGAAGTTGGAATACGGCCCATGGTAAAAATGTTTTTTCGATTGGAAGATACGTGTATCAATAGAAAAGGTTCCGTTTCTCACGTCAGGTTTCGATTAACTTCGGGGCATGGGCACGAAAGGCAAGGCAAAAGGCCGTCCCCAAGCGGCAGCGGATGCGGATGGACTGGTTTACGGAGCGGGCTCCCGTGGGACCTTGGGGGCGGATTCGCCTTTTGCGGCGTTGGCGGCTTTCGCTTCCACCGATCCCGACCCAGAGCCGTCGCCCGCTTCCGCCCCGAACGGGGAGCCGGATGCCTTGCCCGCCTGGAGCGTTCCCCCGCGCCAGCAGACCCTCTACGTGGCCTGTGAACGCAAGCAGCGCGCTGGGCGCCCGACGACCGTGGTCGAAGGGTTTGATGGGACGGAGGCGGAACTCGAAGCCTTGGGGCGCGCCTTGAAGAAGCGCTGCGGCGTGGGCGGCGCGGTGAAAGAGGGTGCGGTGCTCGTGCAGGGGGACCACCGACCGGCTGTCATCGCCTGGCTCGAGGCGGCGGGTTTCAAGGCCAAACGAAAGGGAGGCTGAACCTGCTTTCGGGGT
>JBIKTK010000142.1:0-4547 GCA_044348125.1 Flavobacteriales bacterium
AGAACGGGTGCGACTTGTGGCTCACGTCAATCTTGATGAGCGGGTATTCCTGACCGTCCTCCCAAAGGATCGTCTCCTTCGTGTTCGCCGCAGACCGGCTCAAAAAAGAGTATTCATTGGACATGTCCTTGAACACGACCACGCGGTAGTTCTGGGGGTGGATGCCTTGTTTCATGGTGCAGTCATACAATTGGGCGGCAAATGTAGGCCAAATTTCACAATCCACCAACTCTTCCCCCATTCCGTTCTCTTTCCACCCGTTTGCATTTCTTGGGGTTATTCCACATCCACCTGTCGATAACACCCCGCTACCTTCGCCACATCCCGGCAGCACACCCCTTAGTTTGCGGTCGGTTTTAAGTGAGTTTAGCGCAAGCTAAGCATCAAGTGATAATTTGGTTAAGTCGGTCCTGCTCCAGAACGCTGGAGCGGGACCCTTTTTTTTACCCCTACCCTTGGGGCCGCATGCCTGGGGACAGCGCGTACTCAACCCACAATGCAATGTTTGCAATTGAAAGACAGGGCGCCCCACGCCGGTCGGGGCGAGGGGTAAGTTGCGTTCGCTAAGCAAGCATCATGACTTTGAACCTCCTTTTCCTGTCGTTTTGGGTGAAATGCCTGGCCTGGGCGGGCATCGGCCACGGCGTGATCGCAGAGCACGCGGCCCCCAAAAGACTCGACGCAGGGCAAGACGCCACCGTCTCCTGGACCATCTACAAGGACGACATCCGCGGATTTTCCCGCTTGCAACTTCGGTTCCCCGATGCATTGGATGTCAGTGCACTGGAAACAGCTGGGGCCGAGTTCACCTTCCGGGACGGGGTGGCCAAGCTCCAATGGCGGGACACCCCGGCGTCGGCGTCCTTCACGGTCCGGCTCCGGGTGCGGGCACAAGCCCAATTTGCGGGCGGCGTGATTGAGTCGGTTTGGTCCTTCATCGACGCCGGCGAGCGGGTGGACCTCGCGCTGGATCCTGTGGTCATCGAGGGGGCGCCAGACCGGCTGACAGGAGCTGCGCCTACGCCCACGGGCGAAACGCGGATCTCCGCCCGGGTCCCCGCTCCCATCCGGGTGCGGCGCACCATCCAGGCAGAAGGCCCGGACGTGGCCACCGTCCGCCTCACCGTCACCGGCCATCCCCAGGGGGCCTTCCTCAAACTCGACGAGACCATCCCCGCCGACTGCCTCGTCGAGACAGACCGGCTGTCAGGCGCCACCGCCAGTTGGGTGGACGGCGTGCTGAAATTCGTTTGGTTTGACTCGCCCCGGAACGATACCTTCGAAGTCACTTACCGCATCTTGGGGCCCCGTCCCCGCTGGGAAAATGCGCTCCAAGGAACGTTCACGTATCTGCTGAACAACGTGGCCCAGATAGGCCAAACCAACGCAACCTCCCCCGCCGCTCCCGCCCCCTCCTCCGCTCCTGCGCTCGCCAGTGCTGCGCCGGCACCCCCTGCGCCGAAGGCTTCAGCGGCACCCGCTCCGAAGGCGGCACCCGCTCCGAAGGCGGCACCCGCTCCGAAGGCGGCTCCGACCCCGAAGGCCGCCCAGCCCCCCCGCGATGTACAGGGCGTAGCCTACCGCGTTCAAGTGCTCGCTGGCCATCGACAAGTAGGCCCCGCGTACTTCGCCCAGTATTTCGATTACCGAGACCGCGTGGAATCCGAAACGCATGAAGGTTGGATCAAATACACCACGGGCAGCCATGGAGCCTACGCCAGTGCGCGGGATGCCCGGGAGACCCTTCGGACCCAACACCCCTTCCCTGGCCCCTTTGTGACCGCTTACCTCGATGGCGAGCGCATCACCGTCCAAGAAGCCCTCACCCGTTCTGCCCAACGATGGATCCCGTAACCGAACTCCCCCGCTCTGACTGGTCCTCCGCCATCGAAGGCTACCGGACCTACCTCGAGCTGGAGAAAGGCTTGAGCGCCAATTCCGTGCAAGCCTACATCCGAGACATCGATCAATTTGCCCGCTTCGCCCAGTTGGAAGAAGGCGTGTCGACGCCCGCGCAAATCGAAATGCAACACGTGGAGCATTTCATGGGGTCGCTTTTTGACCGGGGTTTGGCACGCAACAGCCAGGCTCGGATGCTCTCGGGGGTCCGGAGCTTCTGCAAATACCTTCGGCTCGAAGGTCTCATGACCAACAACCCCGTCGAGCTCGTCGAATCTCCCCGCCCCCAGCGCAAACTTCCGGACGTGCTCAGCGTGGAAGAAATCGGTCGCATCATTGATTCGGTGGATTTGGCCCGCAGAGAAGGCGTTCGCAACCGGGCCATGCTCGAAGTGCTCTACAGCTGTGGCCTGCGTGTCACGGAGCTCACCGAACTGCAATTGTCCCGGGTGGACTTCATCGACGGCATCCTCACGGTCGTTGGAAAGGGCAACAAGGAGCGCATTGTGCCCATTGGTACCACCGCCCTGCACGCCCTGGATGACTACCTCGCCCACTACCGCGCGGACATCCTGCCTGCACCCGGCCACGAAGACATCCTGTTCCTGGGCCGCCAAGGGCGCCAAATGAGCCGCCAGATGGCCTTCACCATGCTGCGGCGCACCGTCATCCAAGCCGGTATCCGCAAGCATGTGAGCCCCCATACCTTCCGGCACAGCTTCGCCACCCACCTGCTCGAATCGGGGGCCGACCTTCGTGCCGTGCAAGAGATGCTCGGCCACGCACAAATCACCACCACCGAGATCTACACCCACCTGGACCGGCGTTTTTTGAAAGACCAAATCGTCCAGTTCCACCCCCGCTCCCACGAGGCCGCCCCGGTCAAGCGCGTCCGCACCGATGGCACGAAACCAGAGCGTCAGAAGTCCACGCGGTAAAAAAAGATGGGCAGAAAGCCCAGCTGGTACTCCTCCCGGATGGGCGATGCCCCACCGTTGTTCTCATCCGGCGCGTAGGTCAACTTGAGCACGTTCTTCCGATTCGTCACGTTCACGAAGTCGATGCCCAACTCGTGGGTCGTCTCCGGCCGGTTCCAAACCACATTCGTCTTCACGTCCAACCGGAAATAGGCATCAAATTGCTGGGTGTTGCGTTCGGCATCCAAGTAAATGATCTCCCGGGCTTCGGCACTCGCCGCGTCGTCCACCGGTCCATACCAACGCCCCCCGGCCGTGGTGGCCTTGATGCCCGTCACCCAACCCCACTGGCTGTTGAGCCGCCACTCTCGGCTCGCCAGCGCATTGAAGGCATAGCGTCCGTTGAACTCGGTGTTGCGCCACACCCCGTCGCTTCCCGCATACCGGGCATCGAACACCGAGCCCGTGATCAATCCGAACCAGCCGTTGTGGAACCCGCGGGACACGGTCACCTCCACCCCCCGGTTGCGCCCCAGGCCTTTGTTGACCAGCGAGTCTGCAAACAACCGGCTGAAGCCCGAACCGCCGTTGATGAGGGAGAAACCTGTCGGCGCCACGTCCACCGGGATGTTCCAGAGCCATTGTTGGTACAGCTCCACTTGCACCCGCACCCGGTCTCCCAAGGACCCTGAGCCGCCCACGACGGCATGCAGGCTCCGGGTCATCCCCATCCCTGCGTTGGGGGTTCGCAACCCCCCTGCACCATCGGGGCCATTCGACCCGGCGTAGAGGTAGCCGGGCTGGGTTTGGCTGTGCACCCCGAGGCCACCGGTCCAGGTCACCCGCCGCCCCCGGAAGGCCGCCCCCAAGCGGGGCTCCAACGCAGAGAGGTCACCGGACTGGCTGTGGTACTGCAGGTGCCAACCTGCGGTCAGGTCCCAACGCGCATTGGGGCGAAACTTCCATTGAAAAAAGGGCTGTACGAGCCAAGTGGATTGAACGGCATCCCACCGACGCTCCCATGCGCCCACCGCCTCCGTGCCGGGCATCTCCATCCGGATGCTGTCCCGAAACGCACCTTGGATGGCATCCACATGGAGCCCGTACCGCAGGACCGATCGGTCGCTGAGGCGCTCGTTCACTTGCAGCGCCAACGCCACGCGGTCCGACACATAGCTGTAGCGCATATAGTCCACAATGCTGTCCACCTGGTACACTTGCTCGGGGTCCAGCAGCTGCCTGTAGACCAAATCATGTCGGCTCCGCTGCACATCCCGGCTCCCCGCCAAGGTCAGTCGGGCATGGCGCCGATCGCCCCAAGGAAGGTGACAAGTCACCCCCAGGATGGCCATGCCGGTTTTGAAATACTGGTCCCGGTCGTTCTCACCGTAGATGTTGCGTTCCGGCGCCACTTGGTCGCTGATGAGGATGTCCACGCCGCTTTTGCCCGCAATGCCCCACACGGCCAGGGAAGCACCACTTTTGCCCACCTGGGGGAAGTGCAGTCGGAAGCTGCCGTCCTGGTAACGGGGCACCGCAGAGGTGCCGATGTCGATGCCCAAGAGCGAGAAGATGCCTGCGGTGCTGTATCGGTAGTTTGCCAAAAGGGTGGCGCGACGGCGTTTGCCCAGCGGGCCTTCCCAGAGGGCCTCGGTGCCCAGAAACCCCAATTGGAAGCTGCGCACGGGCCGGTCGGGGTTCCCGTTGCGCAACCGCAGGTCGAAGACGGCC
>JBIKTK010000180.1:0-4124 GCA_044348125.1 Flavobacteriales bacterium
CGCTTCAGTTGGGCCGACCAAGCGGCCTCAACCGCGTAATTCAGCGCGTAAAAGAACAGGGCGGCCAAGGAAATCGCGAACCAGAAAAACCCGTTGACCAAGAGGTTGGACCACCAGCGTTGGTGGTCATCCGAATGGTCCGTGAAGTAGCCCCCGATCAGGGCCAAAGCGCCAATGCCCATCAGCACGAAGGACAACTGCTTGGCGCGACCTGCGAATTGAAATTGCGTCATCAGTTCATCATGGCCGTGGCGCCTGCCGGAGCGGCGGGTGCCGGTTGAAGGGTGTCTGCGGTTGCCGTGCCGGTGGGCATGGTGCCCCCGTTTTGGAGGACTTTGATGTACTCAATGACAAGCCAACGATCGCGTTGGGACAACTGGGATGCGTGCGAGCCCATCAATCCCTTGCCATAGGTCAGCGTATGGAACATCTTTCCTTCCGGCAAATCCTTGAGCTTGTCCGCGTAGCTCGGGATGCCCTCTATGTGCCCATTGCGCGACAAGGCGCCATCTCCCGCGCCCTTTTCCCCGTGGCATTGGGAGCACATTTGCTCGTAAATCACCTTCCCAGCCTCCGCATGCTCCACGCTGGTTGTCAAGGGGCTTTTCAAGGCCAAACCAGCCAGTTCATACCCCTCCAAGGTGTTGGGATAGGCGTAGGGCATCAAGAATGCCTTCTCCGAAGGATTGAAGGGGATGGTTCCTGCGACGGGCCGACGGGCCGAAGGCGTGCGCCGCTGCTGCTCTGCTGTTTCGGTGCCCACATCATATGGGTCTTGCCCATAATCGACGTAAGCTTCGATGGCCGGAGAGCGGTACATGTCCGGCATGTATTCTAGACCCGGGCTGTCCGGATCTGATACGCATCCCGTTCCCCCCATCGCGAGGGTGGCGGCCGCCAAGGGAAGGATGAAGTTCCAGCGCAATTTCATCAGTGCGATTCTTTGACACTCAATTCTACCAAGGCCGTTTGTTGGATGGCGGCCTCCAAAGCATCTGCAGCAAGGGGTTGTCCTTCCTCCGCGATTTCCATGACAAACATGTTGTCTGTGGTGCGTGGGTCCGGATTGGTGGCCGGCATGCCCGGAAGGGTTCCATTCCGCAACAAGTAGGTGATGGCCATGCCATGTGCCCCGCACAGTACGCTGAATTCGAAGGTGACCGGAATGAATGCCGGCAAGTTCTCAATCAGCGAAAAGCTGGGCTTGCCCCCGATGTTCATGGGCCAGTCGTGGATCATGAAGTACCACATGCCCAACAAGGCAAGCGTGGTCCCCGTGGTGGCGTACAGGAAGGCCGCGATGGCGAGCCGGGTCCGCTTGATCCCGATGATGGGGTCAATGCCGTGAATGGGGAAGGGTGAGTACACTTCCCGGATGTGAATGCCCTTGGCAACCAGCTGTGAGGCCGCTTCTTTCAGCGTATCGTCGTCATCGTACATGACGTGAAATACCTTTCCCATGGCGCAATCAGTGTGTTTCGTGCGACTTCTTGTAGTTCTCTCCGCTGGACTTCAGAATGGTCTTGAGCTCATTCAAGGCCAAAACCGGGAAGAACCGAGCGAAACCGAGGAACAGGGTGAAGAAAATGCCCAACGTTCCAATGAAAATGCCGATGTCCACGGACGTCGGGTGAAACTCTCCCCAACTCGATGGATTGTAGTCCCGGTGGATGGAGGTGACGATGATAACATACCGCTCAAACCACATCCCGATGTTCACCACAATCGACAAGATGAATGTGGCAATCAAACTCCGGCGGATCTTCTTGAACCAGAAGAGCTGAGGGCTGATGACGTTGCAGGTCATCATGATCCAGTACGACCAGCTGTAGGGCCCACTGAACCGGTTGATGAACGCGTAGCTCTCATACTCCACCCCGGAATACCAGGAGATGAACAACTCGGTGAGGTAGGCTACCCCGACGATGGATCCCGTTACGATGATGACGATGTTCATGTACTCCACGTGCTTCACGTGGATGTAGTTCTCCAGCTTCATTCCCTTGCGCATGATGAGCAACAGGGTCTGTACCATGGCGAAACCTGAAAACACTGCGCCCGAAACGAAGTATGGCGGGAAGATGGTCGTGTGCCAACCGGGAATCACGGACGTTGCAAAGTCCATGGATACGATCGAGTGCACCGAGAAAACCAAGGGCGTAGCGATGCCCGCCAGCACCAAGCTGACCTCCTCAAAGCGGGTCCAGTGTTTGGCCCGACCACTCCAACCGAAACTGAGAATCCCGTAAATCTTCTTGGCCAAGGGCTTCTTCATCCGATCCCGAATGGTCGCAAAGTCCGGTATCAAACCGATGTACCAAAACACCAGGGACACCGAGAAGTAGGTCGAGATCGCAAACACGTCCCACAGCAGGGGCGAATTGAAATTCACCCACAGGGAACCAAACTGGTTGGGCAACGGCAAAACCCAGTAGCTGACCCAAATCCGGCCCATGTGGATGCCCGGAAAAATGGCCGCCATGATTACGGCGAAGATGGTCATGGCTTCCGCAGACCGGTTGATGGCCATCCGCCACTTCTGACGGAACAGCAGAAGCACTGCCGAAATCAACGTGCCGGCGTGACCGATTCCGACCCACCAAACGAAGTTGGTGATGTCCCAAGACCAACCCACGGTTTTGTTCAACCCCCAGACCCCGATGCCCGTTCCGAGCAAATAGAGGATGCTCCCCACGCCATAAACGGCGATGAGGGCCGCAATGGTGATCATGATTTTCCAACCCATGGGGGCCGGGCCCTCAATGGGTCCTACCACGTCATCGGTGATGTCCTTGTAGGTCTTGTTCCCGAGGATCAGTGGTTCGCGAATGGCTGCTTCTCTTTGCATGGCTACCGCTTAGGCTTGGGTGGATTCTTCCGTCGTATTCCGCACCTTCGTCATGTAGAAGATGTTGGGTTTGACCCCAATTTCCTCCAAGGCATGGTAGGCCCGGTTGGTTTCCGAGATAGAACGGACCGTGGATCGGGTATCGTTGAGGTCGCCGAACTGGATGGCATGGGTGGGACAGGCCTCTGCGCACGCTGTCACCACGGTGCCGTCTTGCACAGGTGTTCCGGCCTTCTTCGCTTCCAACTTTCCGGCCTGAATGCGCTGAACACACATGCTGCACTTCTCCATCACACCGCGGCTCCGAACCGTGACATCGGGGTTGAGCACCATCCGGGTCAGGGCGTCTTGCGCCGGATTCGCATGAGCGAATTTCTTGTACCCTGGGTAGTTGAACCAGTTGAATCGACGAACCTTGTAGGGGCAGTTGTTCGCGCAGTAACGCGTTCCGATGCACCGGTTGTAGGTCATTTGGTTCAGGCCCTCGTTGCTGTGGGTGGTCGCTGCAACCGGACACACCGTCTCACAGGGTGCATGGTTGCAGTGCTGGCACATCATGGGCATGTGCACCGTCTGGGGGTTCTCGGCTGGATCCTCCATCCGGCGGTAGGCGCCGATTTTGCCTACACCCTCAGCCTCTCCACGCTCCAAACTGTAATCGGAGGCGAAGAATCGGTCGATTCGCATCCAATGCATGTCCCGGTGACGGCGGACCTCGTCCTTCCCTACCACGGGAACGTTGTTCTCAATGTGGCAAGCCGTGACGCAGGCGCTGCAGCCGGTGCAAGTGGTCAAATCGATGGTCATTCCCCACCGGTGGCCCACATTCTCCACGGGATGTTCGTGCCACAAATCAAAAGCTGCAGTGGGCTTGCCATCTTGTGCGTTGATGACCCCATCGCCGTTCACATCCTCATGCACCGCCAAGGTGATGAGCTTGTTCCAGGAGGCTTCGCCCTTCTTGGCACCCTTTTCTTGGAAATAGGCATCCCAGGTGGTTTCCCGAACGATGGACTCTCGGCCCATGTAGGTGTTCTGGATCTGGGTCGTGGCCAAAGGATAAGTTGCTCCCGTGGCCGTCACCTTGACATCGTATTGCGAGAACACGGGCAGGCCACCGACCCACTGCGCGAGTGGGAAAGCATTCTTGCCAATGGGCACTGGCAAACCGGACGCGTCTTGCAGGTAACTGCCGTCTTCCGCGGTTTGGAAAGCGGCCCGACCGATTGACTCGCCTGCGGCACCCCGGCCGTAGCCCAATGCAATGCCCACGGTG
>JBIKTK010000144.1:0-4542 GCA_044348125.1 Flavobacteriales bacterium
TCTTGGAACCTGGAATGACTACTGAAATGGAAATCGAACGCAATGGAAAGCCTATGGTTGTACAAGTGACTTGGGACTGACCCATCTTCTCTGAGTTCACCGCCTCCGGCAACGGGGGAGGAAAGTCCGGACAGCAAAGGGTACCGTACTCCTCGAAAGGGGAGGGGCGCTTCACAGCGTCACAGAAAGTGCTACAGAAACTCAAACCGCCGATGGCCCCTTTTGGGGTACAGGTAAGGGTGAAAAGGTGGGGTAAGAGCCCACCAGACGAAAAGTGATTTTCGTGCTTGGTAAACCTTGCGGGCTGCAAGATCACATACACTGGCGATGGAGGGCGACCCGCCCGAGTCAGGGGGTAGATCGCATCAGATCAATGGTGAACACTTGGCCTCGTGCCGAGAGACAGAATCTGGCTTACAGGAGAAGATGGCGAGGGGGCCATGCACCGCAAGGGGCATGGCCTTTTTCATGGGTTTACGCCCGCGTCTGGCTGCATCATGAAACATTGATTATTGATTGTAGCGCTACGTCGGTGAAAAAAAATACAAAAAATGATGGTATGGGTTTGTTGCATTCGCGAAACGCATTATTTTTGGCCCGTCGTGAAGTCAAACAAAGGCATAACAATACGTTGCGAGATACGTTGCGTTATGTTACAACACATTAGTAAACCATGGATTTTAGTCAGAAGGAATTGCAAGACATGAAGCGCTTTTACGAGCAAGAGCGTGGCCGCTTGATTGGTCAATTGAGCCATGTCGAGGAAATGTTGGTAAAGCTGACGGGAGAGCCACTTCCTGCGCGTAGGACAGTTAGCGTTCATTCGGGTGCCCTGCAACGAAAGCGTGGCCCCAAAAGTGTTTGGGGCAACTTCATCTTGAAGCGCCTCCGGGCCCGCAACCGGCCCATGACTTATAAGGAGTTGATCGATGACGCGATGTCCATTTACAAACTAACTCCGGACCAGGAAGGTTCTGCACGCGCAAGCATCTTGAACAGTGCATTTCGTTTGCGAACGGTCCATGGCAAGTTGGAGACGGTAGGTCGGGCCGGAAAAAAGGAGAAGTTCCTCATCCTGACCAAGTGGCTGGATGCCGATGGCATGCTCACCTCCCCATACGATGAGGAGTTCCGTTCTATGGCTGGAGGCAGGCACGTGGCTGTGGACATGGCTGCGATTCCCACGCCTCGCTACGACGATGATGGCGAACCGCTCACGGAGCAGGAGGAGACGAGTGCCATCCAGGCTTCATTGCAAGCTGAGCAGCCTCAAGACTAACCGAGAAGAAAGTGCGAAAAAAAGGGGGGCAATCGCCCCCCTTTTTTTATTCTGACTGTAGGAAGGGATACCGGTAATCGGTCGGAGGTACCAGGGTTTCTTTGATGGTCCTCGGACTTACCCAACGCAACAAATTGAGTGCGCTTCCCGCTTTGTCATTGGTTCCAGAACCACGAGCTCCGCCGAAGGGTTGTTGCCCTACCACGGCACCCGTAGGCTTGTCGTTGATGTAAAAATTGCCCGCTGATTGAACAAAGCGCTGGGAAGCCAAACCGATGGCATAGCGGTCTTGGGCAAAGATGGCACCTGTCAAGGCGTATTCACTCGTGGAATCAATCCATCCCAAAACATTCTCGAACTCGGCATCGGGGTATACAAAAACAGTGAGTACAGGACCGAAAATTTCCTCCACCATCGTTCGAAATTGAGGATCGGTGGTCTTGATCACAGTGGGTTCAATGAAGTAACCGACTCCATCATCCGCTCCGCCTCCCCAAATGACTTCTGCCAGTGACCGCGGCTGTTCTTTGACCCAGTCGATGTAGCCTTTGATCTTGTTGAAAGCACTCCGGTCGATGACCGCATTGACGAAATTCCTCAAGTCACTTGGGGGCCCCATGTGAATTGTGGCCAACTCCCGAGACATTTTGTCCCAGAAAGCAGGCCAAAGGGTCTCCGGAATGTAAGCCCGAGAAGCGGCACTGCATTTCTGACCTTGCAGTTCAAATGCACCGCGAATACAACCTGCGACCAAAGCATCCAAGTCGGCAGAAGGATGAGCGAGGACAAAGTCTTTCCCCCCGGTTTCTCCAACGATTCGGGGATAGCTGCGGTAACGATGGATTTGGGTGCCAATGGTTTTCCAAAGCTGTTGGAACACTTGTGTCGAACCGGTAAAATGCAGGCCCGCAAAATCCCGATGTCCAAACACCACCTCCCCAGCCACAGGTCCATCTACCGTGATGAGGTTGATCACACCGGCAGGCAAGCCTGCTGCCTGGAATACTTCCATCACGACCTGTGCACTGAATACTTGGCTGTCCGCTGGCTTCCAGACCACTACGTTGCCCATCAACGCGGCAGAGGCGGGCAGATTTCCCGCGATGGCCGTAAAGTTGAAAGGGGTGATGGCAAAAACAAACCCTTCCAATGGACGGTATTCCAAGCGGTTCCAGATTCCCGGAGCACTCTCGGGTTGGATCTCTTGGATTTCTTGCAGGTAAAATGCGTTAAAACGAAGGAAATCAATTAGTTCACAAGCTGCGTCGATTTCCGCTTGGTAGGCTGATTTTGACTGAGCCAACATGGTTGCAGCATTGATTCTCGCCCGATACGGACCGGCAATCAAATCGGCTGCTTTCAAGAAGATGGCAGCCCGGTCTTGCCAAGGCATGGTGGACCAACGCTCTCGGGCAGACAGTGCTGCATGGATGGCGGCATGAACGTGCGTAGCGTCTCCGTAGTTGAAATGGCCAATTACATGGTTGTGGTCATGCGGCGGCGACATGGGACGCTTGTCATCCGTCCGAATCTCATCGGCGCCAATGTACATCGGCACGTCCCACTGGGGCCGGTTGTACATTTCCCAGTAGGCATCGAGCAACGCTTTCCGCTCTTTCGCACGTGGCGCGTAAGACAACACGGGCTCGTTGATGGGTTTGGGAACGCGGAAATGTCCGTTTGACATGGGTTGGGTGGTTTGGGCCAAATTTACGCTGCAGCTGCCCCCGGTTTGTGCAACTTTGCCCGGAACGAAACCTCCTGAATGAAACGATCCTTCGCACCCCTCATGTTCCAGGTCCGTATTGTGTTGGGCCTTTGCCTCGCAATTTTTGTTTCAAGTAATTTGTTTTCAAAGGCTTGGGGCCAAGTTGTGATCAACGAATTGCTGGCGAGCAACCAGAATACGGACACAGACGACTTCTTCGAGTACGAAGATTGGATTGAACTGTACAACCCGGGGGGCATCGTAAACCTTGCGGGATACTACCTAACGGATGATCCTGCTGTGCCGACCTTGTGGCAGTTCCCATCTACCAATCCGGGACTCACAACCATTCTTCCCGGTGGTTTTTTGCGCATCTGGTGTGATCGTGACCTTTTGCAGGGGGAGGACCACGCGGATTTCAAACTGAGCGGCGACGGCGAGACGCTGCAGTTGGTCGCCCCGGATGGAATCACGGTCATCGACGAGGTAACCTTCGGCCCACAACAAGGGGACATTTCATTCGGACGGAGTTGTGATGCTTGTCCGGATTGGGTGTTTTTCGAGTCGCCGACCCCTTTGTCTACCAATCAGGCAACCGATCAATCCACCGAGCAGTTGTATTTCAACGAATTCCAATCGCAGAACATTCAAACATTGCCGAATGCGATGGGCCAATTCCTGCCGTGGGTGGAAATCTTCAACCCCAATCCGTACCAAGTTTGGCTTGCAAACTACACATTTGAAGTCGAAGGCATCGGGAGCTACACCTTCCCGCCCAACTTGCCTGCATCCACAACGGTGCCGGCAGGAGGATTTCTGTTGGTTTACTTGGATGGGACTGGAACCGGTAACCACACGTCCTTCGCATGGCCCACATTTTCTCCGCCGGCCCAACCTGTTTTTCGGTTGTTGGGACCTTCAGGGGGGGGGGTTCACGAATGGACCATGGCGCAAATGTCAGCGGATCACTCGTATGGCGCTGTGGTGGATGGAAGTCCTACCTGGGTCGATTTTCCATCCCCCACCCCCGGGGTGACCAACCAGTTGATTTTGATTCCAGGAGGGCCCTTGAAGATCAACGAAGTCCTTTCGTCCAATTTGTCGGGAATTGCCGACGAAATGGGACAACTTGAAGATTGGGTGGAGGTATACAATTCGGGGAGCCAAGCCATCGATTTGGCAGGATATTACTTCACCGATGCATTCGATCAGCCGATGAAGTGGCGGGTACCCGTGGGCATACCTGAATTCACCGTCATTCCAGCTGGGGGATTCAAGTTGTTTTGGGCAGACGATGATGCCAGCCAAGGCTGGAACCACATGACCTTCCGGTTTACTGCCGCGGGAGAGCATTTGGCTTTCCGTTCTCCCGATGGATTCACCGTGGTGGATTCGCTTTTCTTACCAGCACTGGCCTCTGATATCAGCTGGGGTAGGTTGACGGATGGTGGATTGCCCTGGGTACAATTCGTGGAAACCACACCGGAAGCGAGCAACGCAGGAGCTGTGGTGGGCATGCACGAAGCATGGACGCCCTCTCTTGCTGGCGGGTTGC
>JBIKTK010000145.1:0-4527 GCA_044348125.1 Flavobacteriales bacterium
TGCGCTTGCGAGCTTGGAGTCATTGGGGGCAATCCCGTGCCATTCGTGGGTCCCTTCCATGAAGTCGACCCCCTTTCCCATTTCGGTGCGCATCAGGACCACCGTGGGTTGACCGGATCCGCGCGCAGCTTTCCCGGCTTCAATGACCCGATCGAGGTCTGCGAAATCGTGGCCATCGGCTTCCAACACGCGCCAACCGAAAGCCCGCCACTTCGCCCCCAAGTCGCCCAACCCCATGACCTCCTGTGTGGAGCCGTCAATCTGCTGGCCATTGCAGTCGATGAAGCTGATCAAGTTGTCCACGCGGTGGTGGGCGGCGTACATGGCGGCTTCCCAGATTTGGCCTTCCTGCATTTCCCCATCGCCATGAAGGGAGAATACAGTCCGCGCATCGCCCCGCATTTGCTTCACCTGGGCAGCGCCGATGGCGACGCTCAGGCCTTGTCCCAACGACCCCGAGGCCACCCGGATCCCGGGCAGGCCCTCTTCCGTCGCAGGATGACCCTGCAGCCGAGAGTTCAGCTTGCGGAAGGTGGCGAGCTCAGCCACCGGGAAAAATCCCTTTCGAGCCAAAACACTGTACCAAACCGGCGAAATGTGTCCGTTGCTCAGGAAAAAGAGGTCCTCGTCCCATCCGTTCATGTCGAAACGGTCAGGGTCCAGGTGCAGGGTGTCAAAATACAGTTTCACCAGCAGCTCCGTGCACCCCAAAGAACCGCCCGGATGCCCGGATGCAGCTCCATGGACCATGCGAACAATGTCCCGGCGGACTTGGGAGGCGATGGAGGGCAGGGTAGGAGAGGTCATGGCTTTTGCGTTCGTCCTGCAAAACTACCTCGCCATGCATCAACATGCGGTACATTGTGGACAATCCGTTGAAAAGGCATTGCGCAGTACCTTCGCGCACTTCCTCAAAACTGGATCCATGGCGCTGAAATGTGGTATCGTTGGGTTGCCGAATGTGGGCAAATCCACCCTCTTCAATTGTTTGTCCAATGCCCGGGCGCAAAGTGCGAACTTTCCGTTCTGTACCATTGAGCCCAACGTCGGCACCATTGTGGTCCCGGATCCGCGACTCAATCGTTTGGCCCAACTGGTTCAACCTCAGAACTTGGTTCCCACCACGGTCGAAATCGTAGACATCGCCGGTTTGGTCAAGGGCGCCAGCAAAGGGGAGGGGCTGGGCAACAAGTTCCTGGGCAACATCCGGGAAACCGATGCCATCCTGCATGTGCTGCGCTGTTTTGATGACCCGAATGTGGTGCACGTGGACGGAAGCGTCAACCCGAAGCGAGACAAGGAGGTCATCGACTTCGAGCTTCAGCTCAAGGATTTGGAAACCGTAGAGGCGCGAATGGTGAAAGTAAAGAAGGCTGCGGCAACCGGTGACAAAGAGGCGGCCAGGGCCTTGGCGTTGTACACGAAGGTCAAGCAGACCCTGGAGGCAGGCATTTCTGCGCGGGCCGTAGCTGTCGAGCCTTCAGAAGAAACGTTGATGAAGGAGTTGCAACTGTTGACCGCGAAGCCGGTGTTGTACGTGTGCAACGTGGATGAAGGCTCGGTCGTTTCAGGCAATGCCCACGTCGAAGTGGCCCGTGCGCTGGCTGCTGCGGAGGGCGCGCAGGTCCTGGTCATCGGGGCCGCCATCGAGGCGGACATTGCAGAATTGGAGGACGAGGCCGAGCGCAAGGAGTTCCTCAGCGACTTGGGACTATCCGAACCCGGTGTAGCCAAGCTCATTCGTGCGGCGTACGAGCTCTTGGAGCTGGAGACGTATTTTACGGTAGGGGTCAAAGAGGTTCGGGCCTGGACCATTCGAAGCGGTTTCACCGCACCCGAAGCGGCAGGCGTCATCCATTCGGATTTCCAGAAGGGGTTCATCCGAGCTGAAGTCATGAAGTACGATGACTTTGTGGGACTGGGTTCGGAGCATGCCGTAAAAGAAGCGGGCAAGTTGTCGGTGGAAGGGAAGGAATATGTGGTGAAGGACGGGGACATCATGCACTTTCGGTTCAACGTATGAAGCCGATGGGTTTGTGGCGGAGCCTACTGCTCTGCTCCCTTTGTGCATGGGGAGGGTTCGGTTGTGGCGGGCCAGAGGCGGAACGTGGGCGGCAAGCCACGCCACCAGGGCCTCAGGAAGAGATTCCTGCACCCATCCGTCAGGCCATGGCCCAGCAAGAAGCCGCATGGAACCGGGGGGACATTTCGGGATTCATGAAAGCCGCCTACTGGCAGGACACGGCCTTGGTATTCATTGGTTCCCGGGGCATCACACGCGGATACGACCAAACCCTGGAGAACTACACCCGCAGCTACCCGGATGGAGAAGCCATGGGAACGCTCGCGTTCGACAACATTCAGTGGTTGCCCCTGGGTGGAGAGCATGGCTTGCTGATCGGAAAATGGAAACTTTTCCGAGCCGTGGACACCTTGTCTGGGCATTACACCCTGGGCTGGCGTCTGCAAAAGGATGGCCGCTGGATCATCATCATGGACCACAGCAGTTGAACATGGAGTGGCTGTATCCCATCATGGGGGTGACCGCGGTGGTCAGCTACTTGGGTTTTCAATCCGAGGCCTTTCTTCAGGCGGGCATGCTCAAGCCCCATCAGGTGTTGCAAGGCCAAATCCACCGCCTCATCACCCACGGTTTTCTCCATGCCGATTGGCCGCACTTGATTTTCAACATGCTGGTTCTCTGGCAATTTGGAGAAGTTGTTTCTTGGCATTTGACAAGTGGAAATGTGGAGCCCGGTTGGATTCCGGTGGCCCCGAACCAGGGCTTTGTTTGGTTGTACTTCGGCGGGTTGTTGTTCGCAGGGCTCCCTGCCATGTACAAACACGGCCACAACCCGGGTTACGCAGCTCTGGGGGCATCCGGTGCTGTTTCTGCCGTTCTCATGGCTTACATCGTGTACTTTCCGCACTCCCGGGTTTCCTTCTTCTTCATCCCCCTCCCCGCAGTGGTTGTGGGCTTGCTGTTCTTCGCTTACGAGCACTACATGGACCGTTGGGGAAGGACGCGGGTAGCCCATGACGCGCACTTGTATGGAGCGCTCTACGGGCTCTTGTTCGCCCTGTTGACCGATGGAGACAGCCTTCCGCAGGTCGTAGAGGCCATCCGGACCACTTGGGAAGGGTTGTTCTCAGAACAGGTTCCCGGCTAACGTCACTCCTGGTCCCGCACGACTGGAATCATGCGGAAGATGTCCTCATCGGGACGCTTCATGAAGTACCGCTCCCGTGCCAAATGCTCCAAGTTCCGCACTTGGGAAGTGAAGCGGGTCAAATCCTCTTGCACATCAGAAATGGATGCCTGCAAATGAAGCTCTTGTTTGCGCAAATCTTGAAGCTCCTGCTGTGAACGCCAGATGAAGAACAGGTCAATATCTGTCACAAACGAAACCCAACCCAAGCCGAGAAGCAAGGTGGCTACGTAGCGGTTGCGCAAAAACTTCAAGCCTCGGTTCATTTCTTTTTTGCAGGGCTGTCCTTGGTGGGTTTGCTGACATCGCTTCCCCCAGTCGGACCTGCAGACTCAGGTTCGGTGGGACGTTTCGGTTGGAACCCCGACTTCACATGCGTGATTTCCAAAACCTCTGTACCCTCCAGATGATCCGTTTTGAGCAAATCACCCTCTGCCACGTTGCCGTTGATGATTTCCTCTGCGATCGGATCCTCTAAGAATTTCTGGATGGCTCGCTTCAGTGGACGGGCGCCAAACTTCTCGTCGTAGCCTTTGTCTACGAGGAAATCCTTCGCCCGATCGGTCACTTCCACTCCGTACCCCAGGTCCTCCATGCGCCGAATGAGGGATCCCAACTCCAAATCAATGATCTGGTGAATGTGTTCGCGCTTCAAACTCTGGAACAGGATCACATCATCGATTCGGTTCAGGAACTCAGGGGAAAAAGCACGCTTCAGGGCCGTTTGGATGACGCTGTCCCGGTTTGCCTCTTCATTCGACAACTTCGCTTGGGTTCCAAAGCCCACGCCGGTTCCGAAGTCAGCCAACTGTCGTGCACCAATGTTGGAGGTCATGATGATGATGGTGTTTCGGAAATCAATTCTCCGACCCAAGCTGTCCGTCATTTGTCCATCATCCAAAGCCTGCAGCAGCAGATTGAAGACATCGGGGTGCGCCTTTTCGATTTCGTCCAAAAGCACGATGGAGTAGGGGCGTCGACGAACCTTTTCCGTCAATTGGCCACCTTCTTCGTAGCCCACATAGCCCGGAGGCGCACCAATCAATCGGGTGACCGCGAATTTCTCCATGTACTCGGACATGTCAATCCGAATCAATGCCTCCTCGCTGTCAAACATGAAGCGCGCCAACACCTTGGCCAACTGCGTTTTTCCCACGCCGGTTGGTCCCAAGAAGATGAACGAACCGATGGGTTTGTTGGGGTCTTTGAGCCCTGCACGGTTGCGCTTGATGGAACGGGCAATGCGCTGGATGGCATCGTCCTGACCAATGACCTTACCCTGCAAATCCTTGTCCATCCGGGCAAGCTTTCCGCTCTC
>JBIKTK010000146.1:0-4472 GCA_044348125.1 Flavobacteriales bacterium
CATGCGGGGCATTTTGGAGTACACGGAAGACCCCATCGTGTCTGCAGACATCGTAGGAAACACCCACAGTTGCATTTTCGATGCCCAACTCACGAAGTGCTCCGGCACCTTGGTCAAGGTGTTCGGATGGTACGACAATGAAGCGGGATACGCCACACGGGTGGCTGATTTGGCAGAACGTATTTGATCATTGCATCCAATTTTTCAAGCGTGAAGGTTCTTGTTGCAGACAGTGGTTCGACCAAGTGCGACTGGATGTGCATCGATGCACAGGGTCGGGTATTGGCCGAGTTCCACACCATGGGGTTCAACCCCTATTTTCATGATAGCCAATTGGTGGAGGACGAGATGCGTGCATCCAAAGAGGCGATGACCTTGGCGTCAGACATCGATCGGGTCTATTTCTACGGCGCCGGCAGCAGCACCGCGAAGATGTGCAGCATCATCCAAGCTGGGCTCGAGCAGGTTTTTCCCAAGGCCGTGGTCCACGTCGGACACGACCTCGAAGGGGCGGCCTTCTCCACTTATCAGGGTGAGCCTTGCATCACTTGCATCATCGGTACGGGCTCCAATTCCTGCTACTTTGACGGGGAAACGGTCTCAGAGGAGGTGCCAGCACTGGCCTACATTTTGGGAGACGAGGCCAGTGGAAGTTGGTTTGGCAAGAAGTTGCTGGCACAGTACATGTACAAGAAGTTGGATCCGGCTGTGCATGAGGATTTTGAAAAAACCTACCATTTTTCAAAAGATGACCTCATCTACAAGGTGTACAAGGAACCCAATGCGAATGTGTTCCTGGCGGGTTTCATGACTTTCATTGCCAAGCACCGGGATGTACCGCAGGTAATCCATTGGTTGGAAGAGGGTTTTCAGGCATTCGTGGACGTCCACATCAAATGCTATGCGAACTACCAGGAGGTTCCGGTCCACTTCGTAGGCTCTGTGGCGTTCCATTTCTCAGATGTTTTGCGTCGGGTTTGTGAAAAGGATCACATCCGTGTGGGAACGATCGAAAAGCGACCGATTGATGGCTTGGCGCGGTACCATGCTCAATTCATTTTGCCCAAGATTTGATTCGGGCCATGAGCGTTCATTATCAAGCCTGCATCTTCGACTTGGATGGTGTTGTCGTGGACACGGCACACTTCCACTTCATTGCCTGGAAAACGTTGGCTGACACCTTGGGAATTTCTTTTGGGGTGAAGGACAATGAGCGGTTGAAGGGATTGTCTCGGATCGATAGCTTGGAGGTCATTCTGTCTTTGGGGCATCTCTCCTTGGATGCCCACACGAAGCTGCAATTGATGGAGCAGAAAAATGAGCACTATTTGGATCTGGTCTCATCGATGACGGCAGAGGATGTCTTGCCCGGGGTCTTGGATTTCTTCGGCCAATTGGATGCAGCAGGCGTGCGCAAAGCCCTGGGCTCGTCCAGCAAGAATGCCCCAGAAATTTTGAAGCGCATCGATCTGGAGCGTGCCTTTGATGTGGTGGTGGATGGCAGCCAAGTGACCTTGTCCAAGCCGGACCCTGAGGTGTTTTTGAAAGGTGCGCATCGGCTGGGACTTTCCCCCGCTCATTGTGTTGTTTTTGAAGATGCACAGGCGGGCATTGAAGCAGCTAGAAGCGGTGGTTTTCCAGTGATAGGCATCGGGAGCCGTGAGCATTTATCGAATGCCGATTGGGTGATTCCGGGATTCCAGGGGGTCCTTTGGAGTCAGTTGGTTGCGCAATTGAACCATCCAGAAGCTACAGCATGAATCCCTACTTGGTGGTCGATCCTTGGCGGATCATCGAACGCGGTTGGAACCCAGAAGATGTGCGTCGTTCTGAGTCCATTTTTTCCATCGGCAATGGTCGTTTCGGACAGCGCGCGAACTTCGAAGAGACGTACACGGGAGATCACCTCCCAGGCAGTTACGTGGCCGGCGTTTACTATCCGGACAAAACCCGTGTCGGGTGGTGGAAGAATGGTTACCCCGAGTACTTCGCAAAGGTCTTGAATTCAACGAATTGGATTTCAGTTCGTTGGATCATTGATGGGGAGGAATGGGACATGGCTCAGGTCCAAGAAGTCCTGCAGTTTGAACGGGTTTTGGACATGAAGATCGGTGTATTGCAACGGTCGGTGGAATGGCGGACGGCGGGGGGGGCCACCTTGGCACTTCATGCGGAACGTTTCTGTTCCATGGCCCATCCCGATGTGGCAGCCATTCGGATGTCACTGTCTGTTGTTTCCGGAGAGGTTGAAATCCAGGTTTTGCCAGGTTTGGATGGGGATGTTCGCAATGAAGACACGAACTGGGAGGAGGTGTTTTGGGATTTGGATGTTGTGGAATCCGGAACGTTCCACGGTTCTGCTTTTTTGCAAAACACCACCCGCAAAACAGGGTTTTCGGTTGGAACGGCCATGATTGCACGGGTCCAAGGGCCGCAGGGTGGCTGGGATGGAACCCCGGAAAAAGCGGAAAAGGAAATTGCTTGGCGTTTTCAGGGGTCCCTCCGTTCAGGCGAAACCGTTGTCCTAGAAAAGTTTGTGGGACTCTGCTCCTCCTTGCATGTTTCCCGCGGAGGTCTCAAAGAGGCCGCTTTCGCCGCAGCGGAGCGGGCTGCCCACCAAGGATGGACCCACCTGCTTCGGGACCATGCGGCCGCTTGGTCAGACATTTGGAAGAATGGTGACATGGCAATCGAAGGGGATGATGCTGCCCAACAAGGCATCCGCTTCAACATTTTCCATCTGAACCAAACCTACCGTGGGGATGATCCTCGGTTGAACATCGGCCCCAAAGGCTTTACGGGTGAGAAGTATGGTGGGGCGAGTTATTGGGATACCGAGGCATACTGCCTTCCCTTCTTCTTGGCGAGCCATCCACGTGAGGTGGCGCGTCAACTGCTGCTCTATCGCTTCCACCATCTGGACCGTGCGATTGAGAATGCGGAGAAACTGGGCTTTACGTGCGGTGCTGCGTTGTATCCGATGGTCACCATGAACGGTGAGGAATGCCACAACGAGTGGGAAATCACTTTTGAGGAAATCCATCGAAATGGAGCCATCGCGTATGCCATTCATCGCTACATCGATTACACGGGCGATGCGTCTTATTTGGCGGAAAATGGTTTGCCTGTGCTCATCGGCATTGCTCGTTTCTGGGCGCAACGTGTGCACTGGGCGGATTCACGGAATGCCTATGTCATGTTGGGGGTAACAGGCCCCAATGAGTACGAAAACAACGTCAACAACAACTGGTACACGAATTACATTGCGGCCTGGTGTCTCCGGTACGCTGCGGATGCGGTGGATGCGGTGGCAGCAAGCGACCCGGTTGCCTTTGCGAAGTGGGTTGAACACACCCAATTGCACCCAACAGGGGAGTGTTCGGATTGGCGAAAAAAGGCTTCTCAAATGTGCCTTCCTCAATGGGAGGGTACTCGGATCTTCTTGCAGCAAGATGGGTTCTTGGACAAAGAACGCATTCCCGTTGCGGATTTGGACCCTGCCCACCGACCCATCAATCAACATTGGTCATGGGACCGAATTCTCAGGTCTATTTACATCAAACAAGCGGATGTTTTGCAGGGCCTGTATTTCTTTGAGTCTGATTTTGATGAATCGACGCACCGGGAAAACTACCTGTTCTATGAGCCATTCACGGTCCATGAAAGCAGTCTTTCGCCCTGTGTCCACGTGATTTTGGCAACCAAGTTGGGCTACTTGACCGAAGCCTACGAACTATATCTGCGAACAGCGCGCTTGGATTTGGATGATTACAACCGGGAAGCCTACCAGGGTTTGCACATCACTTCGATGGCAGGCACTTGGATGTCGGTTGTGGAGGGGTTCGCGGGATTCCGGGTGAAGGATGGAATTCCCCATTTCTCACCCCATCTTCCGAACCAGTGGAGCGGATTGCGGTTCAGGATTTTGTTCCGAGGTCGCTTGCTTTCGGTCCAAATCCTGTCCACCGGCACCAACGTCGCATTGCTGGAGGGTGAACCCCTGGAGGTCGTGGTGAACGGGGAGCGAAGGTCATTGGCAACCCCAACCTGACCTCCGCTCCGATCACCGCTGCGGTCATTCAGGATCCCCTAACCCCCACATGGAATTGGCTCGTCCCGGGGTGCCGCCGAGAACAAAGGAAGCAGCCCAAGAGGCGGCCTCATCGTTGTTGAGTCCCACGTCCATCCACTCCAAGCTGGGACCGCCCCCATCGGGTGCCACCATCCAACCGTCATTGTCTTCATAGGCCACTTCATCTGCCAAGGTGCCATCAGCTCGATACACCTCGATCGTTTCCCCCGTATTGTTCAAACTGGATGTTGCAGTCCATGCCCAGCAGGGAACACCAGGTGGCATCAATGTGAGCAAGGAGTCCACATTCCTGCAGAGCACCGCAAATCCCAGAGGGGCGATCTCGGCTCCGGGAGGAAAAGCGAGGTTCACTGCGTTGCCAACGGTCCAGCCCGACAAT
>JBIKTK010000147.1:0-4467 GCA_044348125.1 Flavobacteriales bacterium
GGGCTTCCTCTGTGATGACCTCTTCTCGGTTGTTTTTAAGGAAGATGTGCCGGAAATCGGCCAAGGGTACCAACTCGCCACCCACCTGCAGCACCACCGGACCTTGCACCTTGCCCCCGAGCCCCAGGGCCCCCATCGAAGCGGGGCCACCGAGTGAGGTACTGCTCAGGCCCACGCCCTCCGCTTTTGCCGGTTGGGGCTTCTGGCCCTGCGCCACCGGAACGGGCGGCTGCACCCCTTTCGACCCGGTTCCCTGGGCCCAGACCGCGCTGCTGGCTCCCCCCGCAACCACCATCCCCACCATTCCGGCCCCTGCGACCAGGTTCCAAATCATTTTCCGCACCCCAACCCGACCGCTGTTGCTTACGTTCTCATTCCTCATGCTGCAAACTTACTGGGAAAATCGTCACCGGAAAATCCTCACCGGAATCCTGAGGGGAATCCTCAGGGGAGAAGCCGGTGGGTGAAGGCGCATGACCCGGGTTCTCCGGATTCGTTCACAAAGCCCGTAAAGGCCAGGGCGCGGAGGCCATCGCGGGCAGCGACCACAAAGGTGAGGTCGGGCACGATGCTGTAACCGGTCACAAAGTCATACGACTTCCAATCGTAGCCGATGGCGTCGGCGTTCGTCAAGAGCTGCGGTTCCCAGGTAGCTGCGTCCGTGACGGAGGCGAACGGGGTGCCGTCCAACCGAAGCGCCCGGCCGCCGTCGGGATTGAGCAGGGCGCCCGTCACCTGGTAGGGGAAGGGGTCGCCTCCGTCCTCGAAGAGCGTGAGGTACGCCGTGAACTGCAGGTCCCAAGTGTCCTTCGGCGGTTGGGCTTCCACGGCCCCAGCGCCCAACGACCAACTCGTCTGGTTGTAATCCGCGTCCCGCTGGGCAGGGAACACCTGCTGCCCCGATCCATCGGCCTCGGCCACCTGCAGCGTCCAGCCTTCTTCCGTTTCGGTCACCAGGAACTGCTTGATTCCCCGGGGATTGCCCGCTGCATCCAAGCCGCGATCCAGCACCAGCACCTGGTTCCATTCCGTGCCGATGGCCAAATCCTCCAGCCGCCTCCCCGCCAAATCAAATTCCCAGACCAACCCCGCCGCATCCACCGCGCTCCCCCAGTTCCCCTGCGCCCGGGCGACCCGGAGTCCCGGAATGGAGGAGTTGAGCAGCAGGCGAGGGGGGTCGTCGTGGGTCAAGGCGATGTCCCAGACGTACTTGTCGTACAAGCCCACGAGGGAGTCTTTCGACAGGTCGTAGTAGGCTTGGTACTGGTAATCCTCCCCGATGGAGACGGTGGCGACGCGGTTGCCATACAGGTCAGCGAGGTCGATGGTGCCGACCCACTCGGCTTCCCAAGGGTCTTCTTGCTTCCGGCATCCGGTCACCAAGACGGCAGCAGCGAGGGCGAAGGCTCCGAGGGTCAGGGTCCAGGCGCGTGGGGACTGCTTGTGGTGGGTCATGACAGGGTATACAACAGGGTGAAACGGAGGTTGCGCCCCATGCCGGCGGGCTGCGAGCCGCTGGTGGGCATGTGGATGCCGCCGGTGGTCACGCGTTCCCCGGAGATGGTCCGTGTGGTGGCACCGAGGAGGTTGTCGACGCCCGCGCTCAGGTGCAGGCGGTTCTGGAACCACTGTTTGGTCAGGAAGGCGCCCACGAGGGTGAGGGGGCTGAGCTGGGACTGGGCCCAACCGCCTGCGCCATCTGCTTGGAGAATCGTTTCGTTGTGGGCGTAACTGGCCTGCAGGGCCACCGAGGTCTGGTGGGGGAGGCGCCAGTCGACCGCGGCAGTGGCCTGCAGGGTCAGGTTGCGTTCGGGGGCGTCGCCGCCTGCCTGCCACGCGACCTCACGCTGGACCCCGGTTCCTTGGACCCGCCACGAAAGCGCATCGCCCGCCCGCTCGATGCCCAGCGAAGCCCCGGCGGTGGTCACCCGGCCGAGGTTCACGTACTGGTAGAACTGCGTCTCGGCATTCATCAAGCCCAAATCGATCATCCGCTCCACCTCGTTGTAAAACAGCTTGACCGTGGGTTGCCACAGCGCCCGGTCGGTCAGTTTCCGCAGGGTATAACCGAGTTGGTAGCTGTTGGAAACCTCCGCATCGAGGTCGGCACTGCCCTGCACGTTGTGGTTCACGTCCACGAAGTAGAAGTACAGTTCCTTGAGCTCGGGGGCCCGGAATCCGCGGGCGTAGCTCGCCCGAACCGCGTGGGGTCCTCGGGCCCACTTCACGTGGAGGGAGGGGATGACCGGGGTACCGAAGGCGGTGTTGTGGAGCACGCGCAGCCCCGGCCGAATTCGCCAGACGGGGCGCGGTTGCCACTCGACAGAGCCGAAGACCGCCAAGTTCTGGACGGACCGGTAAGCATCGCCCATCCGGTCGCTCTCGGCGGACTCATGCACGACGTCGTAACCGACGCTGCCCACGAGCTGGCTGTCCCAGGTGCGGGTGAGGGTCGCCCGGCTGTGGAGGTTCCGGAAGATGCTGGTGTCGTTGAGTTCGGGATCGGTAGCCGGTACTTCGCTCCAGTCGACCAGGTTGCGGGACCACGTCCTGCGGTCCCGGCGGTACCGGTTGTAAGCAGCGAAGCCCTCCAGTTGCCAACCGTCCCCCACAGTCCCGCTGACATCGGCCCGGGCCACCTCGCGGCGCGTCACAAACTCGGCATCTTGCGCGAAGGGAACCCGATACACTTGGAGGATGGAGTCTGATGTGGGGACGGTTTGGCTTACATACTCCACGGGGCCATCGTTCCACAACAACTCGCGGGTGGCCTCACCAGAAACGGTCCAGTACAAGCCCTTCCATTCGCGGCCCCATCCCAGCGAGGCCGCGTACTGCTCCTTGGGCTTCCAGAGCAGGTTGCGCCCCGCGCGATCGGGGGGGTTGAAGCCCCCGAAGTACATGCGGGAGACCCGGCCATCGAGCCGGCCTCCGCCCACGGCGCCCACCTGGAAGGAACCGGTTCCCTGGTAGCGTCCGACCGATTCGGCCACGCCCCGCACCGAAGCGCGCACCCCCGGCTCCTCGTCCACCATTCCGCCCCGGGCACCCCGGCGCGTGATGAGGTGGATGGTCCCGGCGATGGCCTGGGATCCATACTCCACGCTCATCGGGCCTTCCACAATCTCGATGCGCTCCACAGCATCCAGGGGCAACTGGTCGAAGTCGATGTTTCCGTCCAAACGGCCCAGCACAGGAAGGCCATCGACGAGGACCTGGACGTGCTGCCCGGACAGGCCCAGCATCCGCACCTGGGTTCCAATTTGCGCATCCTGACCGAGTTGCAGGTTCGACTGGGTGAGCAGCACGTCCCGCAGGGTGACCGCACCGATGCGCTCGATGGACTGCCGGTCGATGACCAGGACCGGCTGGACCACCTCCTCCCGGGTTCTGCGCCCGAGCTGCCCGGTCACGACCGCGGCCTCCAGGTCGAAAGGCCGGGCCGTGAGCCGCAGCAGCCCATCCGGCACCGTGTCCCCCCTTACCTCCAGTGGCGCAAACCCGACCGCCGTGACCCGCATCCTCCCCGTTCCTCCCGCGGGCAACGCAAAGCCCCCCTGACCATCTGTTGCCAGCTGGCCCCACCGACCTGACTCCCCGGCCCGCTCCCAGGAGACCGTCGCCCCCGGCACCGCCCCGCCCCCCGTCGCCTCCACCACCCGGAATTGCGCCCACGCCCCGCCCGATCCCCCCCCCAAGAGGGCGACCAAAAACCCCCAGGAGAGGAGGCACCTCGCGGCAGGGACGATCCGCTTCACGACCTCAACCCTTCACCAGACGTTCCGTGACCACCCGCACCCCGTCCGTCACCCGGACCACGTACGTCCCTGCCGCCAGTCCCCCCAGCTCCACCGGCACCCCCTCCGACCCGCGACCCTGCGCCACGAGCTCGCCCGCCAGCGAGAACACCGACACCTCCCACGCCCCCGTCCATCCCGCCAACCACAACCCCCCATCCCCCAACGGATTCGGGTACATCTGCAACCCCATCGATTCCCCCACCCCCGCCGGTCCCGCCTCAGCCACCCCAACCGAATTCATCGGGAAGACATTGAACGTCGTGACGCCCGTAGAAGAACCCGTGAACCCCGTGAAAACCAGCTTGAACACATTGCCCGACCCGTCAGCCACGAAGTAGCAGCGGTCGTCCACGATTTGCCAAACAAAATCCACCAAGGTCTTCCAGTCATTCCCGATGACCGAGATGTTCTCCGCATCCATCGGGTGGTCCGCCGGCAAGGCTGCCTCCACATCCACCCCGTCCGCCTTGGCGCCGAGGCGGTCCCGGTTGATCAGGACGCCCGTGGTGGGGAAAAACCCAAACTGCGTGGGCCCCATGTACCGCGTGAACAACAAGTCCCAGGTGCCCGTAGCCGGCTCCCGGTCCACCACCCCCGTCACCACATCGTAGTAAACGAAGTTGCGGTCGCTGAAATCCGCCATCGCGATGTCCACTGACACCTCGTT
>JBIKTK010000148.1:0-4455 GCA_044348125.1 Flavobacteriales bacterium
TTGCGCGCCGGATTGCGGACCGGGAAGGGGCGGCGGAGGGGCCAATGGATTTGCTGGGATACTCGATCGGGGGGCGGGTGGCGATGGCGGCCCTGGTGGCCAGCCCAGGCACGTGGGGGCGGGTGGTGCTGCTTGCGCCGGACGGGTTGCGGAAGGCACCGCTGTATGGGCTGACGGTCCACACGCAAGTGGGGAGGTGGATTTGGAGGGCCCTGGATCGGCGGGCGGAGCGGGTGTTGGGGGTTTGGGACCGGTTGCATCGCTGGGGGTTGATTCCGAAACACTTGCACGGGTTTGCGCACTTTCATTTGGACCGGGCCGAGATGCGGCGGATGGTTTGGCGGGGGTGGCGGGCGCACCGGGATTGTTGGGCGAGGGAGGCCGAGGTCGCTGCGGCGATGCGGGACCATGGAGCGCCGGTGGACCTGTGTTTCGGAGCCCATGACCAGGTGATTCCGGTGCGGAATGGGCGGGGTTTGGCCTGGCGGCTGCGGCGAATGGAGGCAAAGGGGGTGCGGTTTCATGTGCTGCCAGCGGGGCACAACATGCAGCGGCCGGATGTGATGAAAACGGTGGTGGAACGTATCTTTCAACGATGAATTGCGCATGGCTTGAGGTTTTGCGGGCGGGACGGGTGTCGGGGCGGAAGCGCCTGGCGGCGCTCCTGGATCCGGATGATGTGCCGCTGGGGGCGGGATTGGAGGGGTTGGTGGGTCGGTTGGAGGGGTCGGCGGTGACGGACGTATTCATTGGGGGGTCGCTGCTGGTTCGGGGGCAGGTGACGGAGGTTTTGGGGGCGGTTCGGGCCGGGTTTTCAGGGCCGGTGACGTTGTTCCCGGGGGCGCCGGACCAGGTGGTAGCGGGGGCGGACCAGGTGTTGTTCCTGTCCCTGATTTCGGGGCGCAACCCGGATTTGCTCATCGGGCGGCATGTCGCCTCGGCGATGCAGATTCGGGGGCTGGGGATGCCGGTGGTGCCCACGGGGTACCTGCTCATCGGGGACGGGCCATTGACCACGGCGGCCTACATGAGCGGGACCGAGCCCATTCCGGCGGGGAAGCCCGGCATCGCCGTGGCGACCGCCGTGGCCGGGGAGATGCTGGGGTTGCAGTTGCTGTACCTCGACGCAGGGTCCGGGGCTGGGGTGCCGGTGCCGCCGGAGACCATCGCGGCGGTGCGGCAGGAAACCGACGTGCCGCTCGTCGTGGGCGGCGGCATGCGGAATCGGGCGCAAATTGAGGCGGCGTGGGCCGCTGGCGCCGATTTGGTGGTGGTGGGGTCGGCGATTGAAGAGGGGCCGGGGGATTTGGCCTGGATGCCTCACCCCCCGCAGCATTGACGGAACACGAAACGGCATGGAGCAGCCACGCAAACGGGTCCTGGTCATCACCTACCACTGGCCGCCATCGGGAGGCGTGACGGTGCTGAGGTGCCTCAAACTCGTGAAATACCTGCGCGAAAACGGTTGGGAACCCGTGGTGTTCACCGCCCGGGATGCCCGCTATCCCTACGAAGACCCGACCCACTTCCGGGACGTGCCCGAAGGACTGGAGGTCCACCGGGTCGCCGCCTGGGAACCGTCCCAAGCCTTCAAGCGGTTCAGCGGCCGCAAACCCACGCAGCCCCTGCTCAACATCACCGCAAACAGCGACAAGCAGCAGGGCTGGCGAGACCGGTTGGGCATCTGGATCCGCGGGAACTTCTTCATCCCCGACGCCCGGGCCCTGTGGATCGCGCCCTCGGTGCGGTACCTGCTCCGTTACCTGAAGGAACACCCGGTGGATGCCATTTTCACGGACGGGCCACCGCATTCGAACACCGTCATCGGGCTGCGCTGCGCCCAGCGGCTGGGGATTCCCTGGCTCGCGGATTTTCAGGATCCCTGGACCCAGGTGGATTATTATGGCCAAATGCGCATCGGCAAGCGCGCCGACCGAGTCCACCGCGCCCTGGAGCAGGAGGTCTTCGCCCAGGCTTCCCGCATCACCATCGCCAGCCCGACCTGGGCCCGTGATTTGCAGTCCATCGGGGCGCGCGACGTGTCGGTGTTCTATTACGGGTTTGACGAGGCGGACTTCTCGGACTACCGCCCCGAGGTGGTGCCTGGGCGGTTCATCGTCTTCCACGGGGGATTGCTGGGCAGCGACCGCAACCCGATTGGGCTCATCGAGGCCCTCGGCGAGGCGGTGGCGCGCGACGCGGCTTGGCGCGAGCGGCTGGAGATTCGGCTCGCGGGCGAGGTGGACGTCTCGGTGCGCAACGCGGTGCAAGCGGCCGGGCTGGAACCCTACACCCGCTACCTGGGCATGTTGCCGCGCACCGCCATCCTGGGCGAATTGGGGCGGGCCTCCCTCCTGCTGCTGCCCATCAACCGGGCGGACAATGCGGCAGGCCGAATCCCCGGCAAGCTGTTCGAGTTGCTGCGCGCTGGCAAGCCCATCCTGTACCTCGGGCCGGCCCAAGGGGACGCGCGGGACCTGGTGGCCCACCATCCCGGAAGCGGTTGCTTCGGTTACGAGGACGTGGCGGGCATCGCCGAATTCGTGCGGGGTTGCGCCGAGGCTGCGGTCTCGCGCTCGGCTGAGGAGGCTGCGGCAGCGGCAGCCCGGGCGGCTGCGGCAGCCGAAGCCGCGGCGCCTTACACGAACGCCCGACTCACCCGCGAAATCGCCCGCCACTTGGACGAAATCTCCGCCCCAGGGTTCAGAAGTTCAGCTCCACGGAACACATGACATGGCGGCCGGCCTGCGGGAAGAGGTACACCTCATCCACCCGCGTTTCTGGGCCGCCCAACTGGTAGCTGTAGGTCCAGCCGTTGGTGCTGTACCGGGCCCCGGTGAGGTTGTTGAGGAACAAGGAGAACTGGGCGAACGCCTCGCCCGAACGGGACAACTGGGTGCGGCGCAGGCGCAGGTCGTGGACCGCGTAGGGATCTAAGGAACGGTTGAGGTCGGAGGTGTTGTCGAGGTACTGCCGGCTCACGCCGCGCCAAAACCACTCGAACTCCCAGCGGTTGCCCGTGGTGCGGTTCGTATGGAGGTCCCATTGCCAGGAGGAGGAGGCCACCCAGCGTGGGGAGAAGGCGATGTCCCGGTCGGTGTGCGCGATGCGAACCGCTTCGAAGCCCGAGGGGGTGCCGTAGTCGTACAGGACCTCCTCGAATTGGGGGATTCGGTTTTGGGACCAGGCGATGGTGGGGGACCAGCGGAGGCGAGCGGCCCGGTCGATTTGGAGGACCGCGGAGAGTTCGATGCCCCGGCGGTAGCTCTCCGGCACGTTCGTTCGGATGGCGTTGCCGACGTCGTTGAGTTCGCCGGTCAGGACGAGCTGGTCCCGGTATCGCATGTGGTACAGGACGGCTTCGACCCGACCGCGCGGGGAGGCGGCGGTGCCGAGGTCGCGCTGGGCGCCGATTTCGATGTCGCGGAGACGCTCGGGCCGCGTCTCGGCCCCGCCGGGACCGTCGAGGTAGTCCGTGCGGGAGGGCTCCCGGTTCGCCACCGCGATGGAAGCGAAGTACCGCCCGCGCCCGACGAGCCAATCCGCCCCCAGTTTCGGGTTGAAGAACCACAGCGCGTCGTCCACGGCGATGGCCCGCAGGTCGTTGTCGCGGCCGTCGGCGCGGTACTTTACTTGCCGGATTTGGCCTTCGCCATGCAGCCGGACCCGGCCCTGGCCCGGCTGGTAGATCGCCCGCGCGAAGGCGTTGAGGTCCGACTTCGTCCCGGTGCCATTGTAGTAGCGGTCGCCCGGCGCGACGGCATCGCCCGGGTCCAGCGGGGTCGCGGGCAGCGCCCAGAGGACCTCGCCGAAGTGGTCGCCCACGTACCGGTAGGCGCTGCCGCCCAGACCCACGGAGCCAGACCGGAACCCGCGTTCCGCGAAGGCGTGGGCGCCCCAGAGGTCGTTGCGGAGCCAACGGCGTCGCACCACGTCCCCCGTCGCCCCGGGGGTCTGGAATCCGTAGCGGTCGAGGTCGTCCGCGGCACGGAACTGCTCGTAAAATCCGCCACCCCGGGTCCAGTTCGCCGTGAGGGAGGTCCGCCAGCCGCCCAGCAGGTGCTCGAGGAGCAGTTGGTGGTGGGTTTGGCCATAATCATCGACCTCGTTGGGGTAGCGGTAGTAGTTGTGGCGCGGGCCGCGGGCGATGAGGTCGGCGATGCGCACGGTGTCCGCCCCGTAGCCGTATTCGTAGCTTCCCTGGGCCCAGGCGGTGATGGCGGCGGCGTCGCCGGTGAGCGCGATGCGGGGCACGCCGTACCAGGCTTGGTAGGTGCGTTCGTGGCCGTCGAGCAGGGTGTACAGGAAGCGCCCCTGGTTCCAGAAGCGGCCCAGGGTCAGGTGGAGGCTCGACAGGTCGCTCTGGGCGCGGTCCACATAGCCGGCGCTGTGGATGCGGGTGGCACGTCCCTCGAGGGCCCAGCCGTCGCCGAGCTTGCCGGTGGACCATTGGAG
>JBIKTK010000149.1:0-4454 GCA_044348125.1 Flavobacteriales bacterium
CGGATGGTCCGCCACCACGCCGTAGTTCGCCCGCGTGGGATCAAAGTCCTGGATGAGGTGGTCCCAGAGCTTCCACTCCCAAACCACCGTCGCCCCGCCCTGCCCGTCCGGCTGCAGTTCCACGATACGTTCCGACCAGAGGCCGGCAGACGTCAGGAGCTCCGGGTTGCGGCCCGCTTCCACGCAGGCCAGTGAGTCGTACGCCTCCCAAGCAATCGCCAGCACATTGCCGTTGGGCTTGATGGCGATGTCGTGGTGGAAGCGGCCTTGCGCGTCATTGAGGGTGTAGCTCCAAACCAATTCCCCCTCCCAAGTCAACCGTTCGATGGTGGCCCCACCGCCGCCTGCCCAGATGGGATTGCCCGCCGTGGAGGCCGGGCGGTGCGTGCGGATGAGGTCGCCGCTGGGCAACAAGTACGCCGAATTGCCCGGGCGATTCGACGGATCGCCCACCCACTCGTGCACCACCTCCCCGCAGAAGTTGATGAGCTTCGTATTTGCTTGGTTGTGCGGGTAAATGAGCGTGAAACCCGGCACCACGGCGTCGGGCGTGAACGTGATGGTGCCCACTGTGTTGGGGGTTTGGCCCATGGCGGTGGAAGCCAGGAACCCAGCGGCCGCGAGGACCGTCAGCAGGCGAGGGGAGCGTAGGTTTTTCATAGCAGTAACATTCTCACTACAACAGGAATTGCAGGCGTTTGTAGGCCAAATATATGCACCACCACCGCCCCCCGGGGCCAACCGGTGACATCCAAGGCGGTGTTTTCCCACCAAAGGCCCTCCGCGATGTGCCGGCCGGTCAGGTCGGTCGCTGTCCATCGCAGGACGGGTTCGCCGGCGACGGGGGAGCGTTCAAGCAACGTGGTGGCGGGGTTGGGGAAGAGCGCCACAGCCAGGGACGGGGTGCCTTGCGGGTCGGCCACGCCCACGAGGGGCGGGCAGGGCAAGGCGGTGGCGCCGGGCTCAATGGGGGCGCCGGGGGTCAGGTCGCGGCCCACGAACCCCGGGAAGTCCCAGCTGTAAAACTGGGCCCGGAAGACCCCATTCGAAATGGGCTGGCTCCCTTGGGGCACCGCGCCCAGCCCCCCGGTGGGGTTGACGTAGTGCCAGAGCAGGTTCCCCGCCGCATCGACCGCGTAGAGCCGCCCCGAGGCCCCCACGGCATACAGGGTCGCCCCATCCGGAAGCCGCTGCGTCCCCGAGACATTGGGCGAATAAAAGGCCCCCTCGCCGGGGCCGCCGTGAACCCATGTCATCGACACAGGCCCGTACGCGGCCCCGGCCTCCAGCGCATACGTCCCGTCTGGCAACAACGGCGGCGTCCACTGCTCCACCGTGCTGTACATCCCCTCCGGCCGCTGGAACCCGTTGTTGTACACCATCAGGTCGCCCGCGCCCGGCAGTCCCTCGGGCACCCATTGCACATCGTGCTGCCCGAAGAAACGCTGGTCCGCCTCCGTCCCCCGACCATACGCGGCGGGATTCCCGAACCGGTACAACACCTCCCCCCCGCGGCCCGCAGCGCCGCCCACCGTCCCCGCCGCCTCCGCCGTCGTGGTGCTGTGGTCGATGACCCACACCTCGTTCCAATACCGGCTCCCCAGCACCACCTGATCCAGGCCCGGGTGGTAATCGATGCTGTTCACGTGCATCCAATCCGCGGCCGCCAGTTCCCCCCCGCCCGGTCCCATCCCCCCGCCACTGGCCACCGCCTCGAAGTTGACATCGAACCGCCCCGGAAAGTCCGCCGGCGCCCCGTACCCCGGCAACCCCGGGTCCGTGTCCTGCACCAAGTGGTCCCACGCCCGCCAAACCCAAACCTCCTCCATCCCGCCCCCCGCAATCGGCGCCAACTCCACCACCCGCTCCGACCAAACCACAGGCGGCGTCAGCTCCGGCAGCCGTCCCCGCGCGATCGCTTCCGCCCCGTCGTGCGCCTCCCACGCCACGATGAGCAGGTGGCCATTGGGCATCCACACGAAATCGTGGTGCGCATGCAGCGTGTCGTTCGCGTACGTCCCGCTCCAGAGCAGGTTCCCCGCCCAGTCCCGCCGTTCGAACCCCCCGCCGATGCCGCCCCCCGCAAAGAATGCCGACTGCAGCCGTTGCGCCCGGACGAGATCGCCCTCGGGCGTCAGGTACACCGACATGCCCGGGTTGAATTCGCTCGTCCACCGGTTCAGGACCTCGCCGCAGGGATTGATGAGATACGTCGTGTCCGAAGACGTCGGCGCGAAGAGCACCGCACCCGAAAACGCTTCCGGGTTGTGGAACAGCGTTCCTACGGTTTGGGCTGTGGCCACCGGGGCGAGCCCTGGGATGACCGCGGTTCCAAACGCTGCCAGCGCGGCGAGCACTGCCGCTGCCCTGCCCATTCCCTTCGAAGCTTTGTTTTCCATGCTGTGCCGCGCAAGTTACAGCATCGCGCCGCCTACTTTTGTGCCATGCCTGCCGTAGAAATCAAAAACAAGAAAGCCGCCTACTCCTACTTTCTGACCGATTCGTACACGGCGGGCATCCAGCTCATGGGCTCGGAAATCAAGTCCATCCGGGCGTCGAAAGCCAGCATCACCGAGGCCTACTGTCGGTTTCAGGGCGACGAACTCTTCGTTTTCAACCTCTACATCGCCGAGTACGCGAACGCCGGCTATGTGGCCCACGATCCGCGCCGTGCGCGCAAGTTGCTGCTCCAACGCACCGAGTTGAAGAAGTTGCAGAAGAAGATGAAAGACGTGGGCGTAACCATCATTCCCACAAAGCTTTACATCGCTTCGAGTGGGTATGCCAAACTCGATATCTCCATCGCCCGGGGCAAGAAGCTGCACGACAAGCGGGACTCCCTCAAAGACAAGGACCTCGAGCGCGCAGCCGCCCGCGGGGACGACTGATCAGCCCAACAAGTCCATGTGGGCGACCTCGGAGGCCTGCTCCACCCCGTCGCTCCCCTTCACCACCCGGTACTGGTTGTTGAACTCCTGCCAGTCCCACAGGAAGTTCTCCATCAATTTCTGGAGCTGCCGTTCGATGTTGGGATCCGGTGAGTTGAGGTCCCGGAAGTACTCCACCTGGAATTGGTTCAGGTTGTACTTGTAAAAGACCGCCCGGGTCATGCCGCGCAGGATGTTCTTCGACGGGTGGTTCACCGACTTGATGAAATGGCGGTACTGGTTCACCTTGCGGACAAACTCGTCCGTGGGGATGTCCAGGATGCGGGCAAACTTCGCACAGATGCGCTGCACGATGTGCCGGTCCACGCCGTTGTCGAAGTAGCGCGGAATCCATTGGATGTTGCCGACCACCGAGATGATGAGGAAGCGACCGAAGTCCTCCCGGTCGAGGGCCGGGGACTGGACGAATCCGGGGTGCTCGTTGAGGAAGTCGGCAATGTCCGGCCAACCCGCCTCCATCATTTCCATCGTGGTGTGGACAAAAATCTGGGCCACCTGCTCTTCTGTGAGCTTTCGTTTGGCCAAACGTTCGATGATTCCCAAGTAGCTCATGGTTGGAATCCAAATCTAAAGGCACAGCCGGCGACTGCTCGCGGGGGGAAGTGCGAGGTTTTCACAGGTTTATCCACAAGCCCGGCGCGCGTTTACCTTTGGGGCATGTTGTACAAGGTGCTGAAGCCGTTGATTTTCCGGTTGGACCCGGAGCGCGCCCACGGTGGGACGATGGGGTTGTGGTCGGTGGTGGTGCGGATTCCGGGGGCGGCGCGGGTTTTCCGGGCTTGGTTCCTGCGGGGCGCGGCGGGGGCGGCGGGGGCGCCTGGCTCGGTGGGGGCGGGCGCGGGCGCAGTCGAGGTGGCGGGGATCCGGTTCCCCAACTGCGTGGGGCTCGCGGCGGGCTTCGACAAGGAGGGTCGCTGGTTGCGGGAGATGGCGGCGTTGGGGTTCGGGTTTGTGGAGGTGGGGACGGTCACGCCGCGCGCGCAGCCGGGCAACCCCCGGCCCCGGCTCTTCCGGTTGCCCCTCGACAGCGCGCTCATCAACCGACTCGGTTTCAACAACGGCGGCGTCGAAGCGCTGGTGGCCCGGTTGCGCCATCGGCCCGCCGGGCTCGTGGTCGGTGGGAACCTCGGCAAGAACAAGGACACCCCGAATGAGGACGCGGTTGCGGATTATTTGGCCTGCTTTCGCGCACTCCATGAAGGGGTGGATTATTTCGTGGTGAATGTGAGTTCGCCCAATACGCCGGGGCTGCGGGCGCTGCAGGACCGCGAACCGCTCGGGGCGCTGCTCGGGGCGCTGCAGCGGGAGAACTTGGCGCAGCGGGTGCAACGGCCCATCTTTTTGAAAATCGCGCCGGACTTGACGGACGCGCAGCTGGACGACATCGTGGCGTTGGTCGCGGAGACGGGGATTGCGGGGGTCATCGCCACGAATACGACGGTGGAGCGGCCGGTGTCGCTGCGCACGGAGCGGGCCCGGGTGGAGGCGATGGGGGCGGGGGGGTTG
>JBIKTK010000150.1:0-4447 GCA_044348125.1 Flavobacteriales bacterium
CGGTGGCACTGGGAGCGGCCGGTTGGGCGTTCCAGTGCTTTGTGAGCTACTTAGCATCCGGATTGTCCTGATCAGTGGGTCCGGGTTGTCCTGATCAGTCCAGCTGGTACTGGTAGTCGGTGTCCTCCAGGGGCCGCGGTCGGGACTGGAACTCCATGAACCGCCTTTTCACGTAGCGGATGAACTCGTATTGGGACCAAGTGGTGAGTTGTTCGTCCCCCGGATCGCAGAAGCGAATGAAAGCGTCGAACTGGTCTTCGTCCAGTTGGATGATGTCGTAGGCCACGTAGCGGACGAACAACTCCCGCAGGAGGGCACGCCTCCGGTCGTCGTTCTCCCAGCCCGCCACGGTTCGGCGGGACCGTTCGGTTCGGCTGAACTGCTCGTAGAGGTAGGTGATGGGACTCGAGACTGCGTTCACCCGTGAGATCCGAAAATCCTGCTCGTCGTAACCCAAGGACTGGATGTCGCGCAGGATTTCACGCAGTTCCCTCGGGGCCACCACATCGGCCGCTCCCAACTGGACATGGAGTCGGTGCAGTTCGATGACCCAGTCCGGGCCGGGGTCTTCCTTGGGGACGGGGATTTGGCGCGTAAAATACCCCAACGCGCCGAAGGCGAGGGTATCTCCCGGCGCAGCGAGGATGTGAAACTGACCGTCCGCATCGACGAATTGACCGGCGCCCGGCCGCATCCGGTTCACGACCATGGCCGAGGGAATGCGCCCCCCCCGGGCGTCGATGATCCAACCGGTCAGGGGCCGCAGGGTGTCCGCGCTGGCCAAGTATTCCACGGGGCGTGCCCCAGCAGAAACCACCATCCCCAGACATGCCCAACAGCCCATGACCCAGGCGCCCCAACGTGCGGGGGGCGCCAAGGACTTTGTTGCGAAGACATGTGGACGGAAAACCCTCATGGGCGCCCAAGTTACATCATCCCTTCGAGTAACTTCGTGGCATGGCGGATGCTGTGACCGACAACCTGCCCCCCGCCGCGGGGTCCGGAGGGAAAAAACAGGGCCGGGAGTGGGCCCGGATCCAGGCACTGGACGCCATCCAACGTGCACGATCCCAACCAGCCGGCACCGCAGAATGGGTCGACAGCATCTTGAGCGGGGACCGGAAGGCGTTGGCCCAGGGCATCACGTTGGTGGAGAGCCGCCGCGAGGTGGACCGGCGGGAGGCAGAAGCGCTGCTGGACGCGGTGCTGAGCCGGGACATCGCCCAGCAGGCGGCCCAGCGCTCGGTGCGCATCGGCATCACGGGCATTCCAGGGGTGGGCAAGAGCACCCTCATCGAAAACCTCGGCACCACGCTCATCCAGCAAGGACACCGGGTTGCCGTGCTCGCCATCGATCCGAGCAGCCCGCAGTCCGGCGGAAGTCTGCTGGGGGACAAAACGCGCATGGAGGGCTTGATGCTCTCGGAGGCTGCGTTCATTCGGCCCAGTCCCGCGGCCGATGCGCTCGGCGGGGTGGCACGGGCCACGCATGAGGCGCTCCTGCTCTGTGAGGCGGCAGGATACGACCGCATCTTGGTCGAAACGGTGGGCGTGGGGCAATCTGAAACTGCCGTCAGGCACCTGACCGACGTTTTCCTTCTGCTCACCATTCCCGGTACCGGCGACGAACTCCAAGGCATCAAGCGGGGCATCATGGAGATGGCGGATGTCATCTTTGTCAACAAGGCGGACGGTGCGCAGCGTCAGGCGGCGGAAGATGCCGCGTCCTCGTTGCGTCAAGTGCTCCATTGGATGCTGCCTGCCCCCCACGGACAGGCCATTGCGGTGGTCACGGGGAGCGGCCTGACGGGCGAGGGCCTCGGTGCCCTGTGCGCCCAACTCGACCATTTGGAAACCCAATGGCGGCAGTCAGGCCACTGGTTTGCAGCGCGCGAACGGGCCGTGATGCACCAGTTTGACCAGCACGTGCGCTCCTTGCTCTTGGACACCCTGTTGACAGGGGCTACCCGGCGGGCGGTTTGGGAACAATTGCAAAGCCAAATCCGTCAAGGACAAATTTGTGCGTTCTCCGCCGCGCGAATCTTCGTTCAGGGGTTAGATTCGTCGAGATGAAAGCAAGTTTGGTCCTGTTTCTTTTGCAATTCCATGCCGGGGTTGCCTGGGCGGTGCTGGCTGCAGGGGTACCGGGCGGGTCACTCGGGCAACCGCGTCTCGGCGGCGTGCCTACCTGGCTCTGGGGCGCCACGGGTCTGCTGCTCGGCGCTTGGGGAGCCGCCTGGGGGGAGGGAGATTGGGGAACCGCCGCAGGAGGGCTTGGACTGCTGGGGATGGGCGTGGCTTGGTGGGGGCTGCTTCGGGTGAGCTGGGGCCTGCACCGAACCGACCAACACGCCCAGATTCGCATGAACCAGCGGCTGATGGACCTGCGGGGACAGCTTGCCCGCCTGGAAGAGCGAGAACGGATGCGGTTGCGCCTGGAAACCACCCGTCAGTCCAAGGATGTGATGGAACGGACCACGGACCGCTTCCAAGCCATCTTGGTGGCCGTGGAGCATCACATCGCCTATGGAGACGTGGACCGGGCAGAGCGCATTGTCACCACCTTCAGCAAACACCTGCGGCAAATGCTGCACGAGGGGAGCATCCCCTTCCTTTCCTTGCGCGATTCCTTGGAGTTCATCCAAACCCACCTCGACCTGATGGAGTCGTTGACTGCCTATCGGTTTGTTTGTGAGTTGGACGAAGACGCCTTGGAACCGGAACACCTGGTTCGGTGCACCGAAAGCTTGCGCATCACCCCCTGGGTAGAGGGTCTGCTGCGCCCATTCTACGAGCGCGCGGAGCGCTCATTGGACGCGTTGGACCCGGTCCGAATCGCTGTGGCCGTAGAGGCAAACGAGGTGGTCTTTCGGGCGTACTTCCCCGAAAGAAGCGCAGTCGAACCGGTGGCTTTGCGCATCCGGTTGCTCGGGCAGGATTACGCAGAAGAACAGGCCCGGGCCCAGAGAGCCTGAGCCGCCGAACGCACCTGAGCCGTGGACTTCAATCCGCGGCGCGCTGTTCCAACAGGGCAGCCAGCCAGCCCTCTTCGGGCAGCAGCCACTGCGTACCTGAGATCATGTCCTTCAGTGCCACCTGCCCGGACTGGCGCTCGGGTTCACCCTGGAAAAGCACGTGGCGCACCCCCGTGTCCGAAGCGTATTTCAGTTGTTTCTTGAGCTTGGACACATCGGGGTACAACACCGCCGAAATGCCCGCCGCACGCGCTGCCTGCAGGCGCTGCAGCTGCAGTTCCAGATCCCCCTCCTCCAACCGGAACAACAACAACGCGGGACCGGCCACAGCGGTGGGCGGAAACCCACCCTGGTGCTCCAACACATCGTAGATGCGGTCGGCGCCGAAGCTGATGCCCACCCCACTCAACCCCGGCATCCCAAAGATTCCGGTCAAGTCTGCATACCGTCCGCCGCCACAGATGCTCCCCACCGGTGCCCCCGGAACCCGCACCTCAAAAATGGCCCCTGTATAATAGTTCAGGCCCCGGGCCAGCGTCGGATCGAAGACCAAATGCTCCGACCCCAAGCCCGCCGCCGCACAACGCGACAGCAACCAAGCCACCTCTTTTCGTCCTGCTTCGCCCGCTGGTCCGCACACGTCCGCGAGCCAAGCCAGCCGCGCATGGGCATCCCGACCTGCCACGGCAGCGAGCATCTCCCCCACCCGACCACAAACCTCCGGACCGAACCCCCGGTCCGCCAGTTCCTGCAACACTCCTTCTGGCCCGACTTTGTCGAGTTTGTCCATCGCAACGGTCCAAGCCGTCAGGCGGTCGGCAATGCCCCACACCTCGGCCAGCCCCGCCAACACCCGGCGGTCATTGACCACGATCTCGTATCCCTGAACGCCCAGTGCTTGCAGGACCTCGTGAAAAAGCAGGAGCAGGTCCCACTCACAAACCGGGTCCTCTGACCCAATGATGTCGGCATCGCACTGGGTGAACTCCTGGTAACGCCCCCGACCGGGTCGGTCCCCGCGCCAGACGTTCTGGATTTGGTAACGTCGAAAAGGCATCGCGAGCCGGTGCCGCTCCATCACCACGAACCGAGCGAAGGGCACAGTGAGGTCATAACGCAGCGCCTTCTTCGAAATCTGGGGCAGGACGGCCTTGCTGTCCTGCGATTCCCAGGACCCCGCCTCCACCCCAGCGAGGTAGTCACCGTTGTTCAAGATCTTGAAAATCAACTGATCTCCCTCGTCTCCGTACTTGCCCGTTAGGGTCGAGAGGTTCTCCATGGCCGGGGTTTCGATGGGGACGAACCCATGGCGCTCCATGCCGGCCCGGATCACGCCCAGCATCCATTGCCGGCGGGCCATCACATCGGGGGCGAAGTCGCGCGTGCCTTTGGGGATGGAGGGTTTGCTCATAGGCCAAATTTACCGGCATATGCCGAAATTTGGACATGGCGAAGGGCAAACCAAGCGAACC
>JBIKTK010000151.1:0-4443 GCA_044348125.1 Flavobacteriales bacterium
GGACGCTGCTGGCCGCCAAGTGGCGCAGGGTACGGGCGCAGAGGAGTTGCCGGGATTGGCCCCGGGACTGTACTTCGTCCGGGCCCGCAACGAGGTGGCCATCCTGCAGGTGCAATAATCTCTTCAGCACCCCCCAAAAGCAAAGAAGAGGAATCCCTTTGGATCCCTCTTCTCAACCTGCAAGAAATTGAAACCGACACGGTCCTCACCCGTGTCTGTCCTCAAAGACGGAGGTGCTCTGGGGGGGTTGCCTCGGGGAAGAAAAAAAAATAGGAAACGGCTGGGGCGGCCCTTCAGGCGCAGAAGCGGTACCCCACACCCCGCACAGAGAAGAAGTGCCTGGGTTGTCGAGGATCGGGTTCGAAGTACTTGCGAAAGCCGAGGATGAAGTTGTCGATGGTTCGCGTGCTGGGGAACACCTGGTATCCCCACACCACCTCCAGGATTTCCTCCCGGCTCACCACCTCGCCGGCGCGTGAGATGAGCAACTTGAGCAGCAGGGCTTCTCGTTTGGAAATGGATCGGACGATTCCGTCATGGGTCGTGACCTCGTAGGTCAAAAAATCGACGGCACAACGCTCGCCGAAGGTGGCATGCGTGAGCGCGTCCGCGGCCATTTGGCCATCATCGGGTGCATGGCCTGCCCGCTGTGCCATGCGTTTGACACGCAGCAACAATTCCTCCAGGTGGAAGGGCTTCCCGAGGTAGTCATCCCCTCCCGACCGCAAGCCTTCGATGCGGTCTTCCGATGTGTTTTTTGCTGTGAGAAAGAGAATGGGGACTTGCTGGCCCTCGAGCCGGATGGTCTTGCAAAGGGTGATGCCGTCCATGCCGGGAAGCATGACATCCAACACCCCCACATCAAAACGGGCTTGTCGGAATGCCTGCAATCCTTCGGTTCCGTTGGTGGCCTCGGTGACGTGCCAGCCACTGCGTTCGAGGTTGAGTTTGAGCATGCGACGCAAGGATGCATCGTCCTCTACGAGAAGCAAGCGGGGTTTCGTTGAGGGGTGCTCCAAAGTGTGGTAATTTTCGCCTTCAAAAGTACAGGCATCATGGCAGAAATGGAGGAGGGGGGGGCAAGGCACATGGGCGATGTGTTGGGCATCGAAATCCTGGAGATCTCCGCGGACCGGGTGACCGGCCGGATGCCGGTAGACGCCCGGACCCGCCAACCGTACGGGTTGCTGCATGGCGGGGCCAGCGTGGTGCTGGCTGAGACCCTGGGATCGGTGGGTTCGCACCACCTCGCGGCGGAGCAGGGCATGCACGCTGTGGGCATCGAGGTCAATGCAAACCACGTCCGGGGGGTGCGCAGCGGTTGGGTGCATGGTACGGCCGTGCTCCAACATCGGGGCGGGCGGTTGCATGTTTGGTCCATCGAGCTGGTGGATGATGCGGGCAAGTTGGTTTGTACTTCGCGGCTCACGGTGATGTTGGTGCCCGCCCATGGTTGAGGATCTTCCTGCTGCGGCTGCCCGCGGTCCGCGCATCTGGTGGCGGATGCCGGGGTCCCCATCGGTCGAGCATTGGGTGCCGGATCCCGAGGGCCCGGTGGTGTTTGTGATGGAGCCTTTCGAAGAACGGGGGGATGCTCCCGCTCTGCGGTTCCGGGGTCGGGTGGAGGCCAGCGGTTTCCCGCCAGTGGGCACGGTGTCCCATGGCCGACATCGCCCAGAGGAACCGACCACGCAAGCGGAGCACCTCGCAGCCGTGGAGTCCGTGCTGCGGGACATTGCAGCCGGCCACCTCGTCAAGGCCGTCTTGAGTCGCATGGCGGCCATCGCACGCGAAGCGCCTGGCTTTTTGGAACCGGAGGTCTTTTTTCAGGCCAAATCCGCCGAACACCCGCACGCGTTCGTGTACTTGCTGGACGATCCGGTGGCGGGGGTTTGGGCGGGCGCTTCGCCGGAGTTGCTCGTGGGGAGCGCGGTGGGAGACGGAGCGGGGACCGAGGTGTCCGGCCCGTCCTTTGAAACGGTGTCCCTGGCCGGCACCCGACGCGGAGAAGGTGCGGTGTCTTGGACGAACAAGGAGCGGACCGAGCAGGAAGTGGTGACGGAGTACATCCGCACGGCGCTGTTGCGCGTCGGGGCCGAAGGCGTCACGGTGGCCCCGGCCACGGACCGACGGTACGGGGTTTTGACACATTTGGCCTCCCGCATCACCGGTCGGTTTGCAGGCCCGCTCTGGGAACTCGCGGCTGCCCTGCACCCGACTCCGGCGGTCGGTGGCGCCCCCCTCGACCGCGCCCGCGCCCGCATCGCCGACCTCGAGCGCGTCCCCCGCCGGTACTACGCGGGCTACCTCGGACCCTGGCGCGGGGAAGGTCATCCCGGCAGCCGGTTCTTCGTCAACCTGCGCTGCGCCGAATGGACCCCTGCCGGCATGCGCCTCCACGCGGGCGGCGGCATCGTCCAGGGTTCCCAACCCCAGGCCGAATGGGAAGAAACCGAGGCGAAGCTCCAAAGCATCCGCTCCCTCCCCGCCCCCCGCTGAGGAGACCTTCCCCGCTCCGTACCTTCGCGCCACCATGGTGACCTCGGATCATCCGTCCGCCCGGCTCCTCGCCGCCACCCTGGCCCAGTTGGGCCTTCGCGACGCCGTCATCTCCCCCGGCTCCCGGAACGCCCCGCTCGTCATCGCCTTCTGGCATCACCCAGACATCCGGGTCATCGTGGCCGGCGACGAGCGCAGCGCGGCCCATGTGGCGCTGGGTTTGGCCTGCCAAACCCGACGTCCCGCCGCGGTGATCAGCACCTCCGGCACCGCCGCCGTCAACCACGGCCCAGCCATCGCCGAAGCCCACTTCTCCGGCACCCCGCTCATCAGCATCACCGCCGATCGTCCCGCCGCCGTCCGCCACGCGGGCCATGGCCAAACCGCCTACCAACCGGGCCTGTTCGCCAACCACGTGGCCTTCGAGGCCGAGCTGGATGAGCAGACCCTGACCGAGGACGCCCTGTGCGACCTCATCGCGGCCGGTTGGCAGGCATCTCTCCAAGGCCCCGTCCACTTCAACGTGCCCCTCGCCGAACCCCTCTACGGCACCCAAACTCCCAACTCCCAACTCCCAACTCCCAACTCCCAACTAAAAACTCCCAACTCCAAACTAAAAACTCCCAACTCCAAACTCCAAACTAAAAACTCCAAACTCCAAACTCTCAACTCCGACCAACCCCGCGTCCTGCTCCACGTGGGCCCCATGCCTTGGGATCCGGAACTGGCGGCGCTGCGGGAGACGCTGTTGGAGCGGTGTGCGGTGCTGGCCGATGTGCTGAGTCCGTTGGCAGGCGACGGGGTGGAGCAGAGCGCGGACCGCTGGATTCGCTCGGGAGCGCCGATGCCGGACCTGCTGCTGACCTTGGGCGGCCCGACGATGAGCAAGGCGTTTCGGGAGCAGGTCCGCAAAGAGGGCATTCCGCACTGGCATCTGGGGGACGACCGGCCCGCGCTGGACGTTTTTGGGCAGTTGCAAGGCCAAATCCCCGGCCCCCCTGCCGAGGCGCTGGCATCGGTGTTGGAGGCGATGCCCGGATTCAATACGTATGCGGCGGAGGCCCGGGTTCGGGCTTGGGGTTTGGAATCCCGGCATCGGCAGGCGGTGGCTGAGGCGCCGTTTTCGGATTTGGTGGTCTGGGATGGGATTGCCCGGGCGGTGCCCGAGGGGGCCGTGGTGCATTTGGCGAACAGCACCGCTGCCCGCTATGCCCAGCTCACCGAGTGGCGGGCCCACCGGCTGCACGCGAACCGGGGGGTCGCCGGCATCGATGGGTGCACGTCGACGGCGGTGGGGGACGCACTGGCCCACCCGGATGTGCCGGTGGTGCTGGTGACCGGGGACCAGGCTTTTTTCTACGACCTCAATGGATTGTGGGTGCGTCCGTTGCCTCGGAACCTGTCGGTCATCGTGGTGAACAACGGCGGCGGGGGCATTTTTCGTTGGCTGCCCGGTCCCGCAGAGTCGGGCCTGTTGGAACCCTGTTTTGAGGCGGACCTCGGTCGGGACGTGGGGGGCGCTGCGGCCTCGGTGGGTGCGGAACACCGGGCGGTGGGCGAGTCGGATTGGGAAGCCGGGTTGCGGTGGGTGCTCGCCCCTTCGAACTTGGGGGCCTTGCGATTGTTGGAAGTCCGTACCGACGGTGCAACCTCTGCGGAGGTTTATGCCCGGTATGGCTCGGTTTGGTCTATAAACAAATGAAAATCGGAAACATGGAACGCGTTTGGACCCCCATCAAATCGTATGAGGACATCTTGTTTGAATTCCACGAGGGCATTGCGAAGATCACCATCAACCGCCCCGAGGTGTACAACGCCTTCCGGCCGGAGACGAACCAGGAGATGATCGATGCGATGGCGATTTGCCGCGAACGCAGCGACATCGGCGTGGTGGTGCTCACGGGGGCCGGGGACAAGGCTTTCTGCAGTGGCGGCGACCAAAAC
>JBIKTK010000152.1:0-4429 GCA_044348125.1 Flavobacteriales bacterium
ATGCACCAGATGCCCCGTCACCCCACCCGTTCGAAACACATTCACCCCAGTGCCCACCGCATACCGGTCCGTGAATTTGTAGTCAAAAACGAATCCAAAACCGAAGTGTACCTGCGATTCCAGCGCTTCGTGCGTGTAATCCCTGGGCAGGTCGAATGATACATTGGGCTCGAGCACCAGCCCGAGGTGGTAGGGCGCGTTGGGACGTTCAGGGGCCAGCGGCGGAGCTGGCGAGTTGGCTGGGGCCGGCGTTTGGGCCCGCAACGGGACGAGCGGCATCAGGCAGCCGAGGCCCCAGGTCAGCAGGAGCACGGTCCGCGGGGGGAGGAAGGAAGGGAAGGGCATGCGCAGGGGGTTTTCGTAGGCCAAATTAGCGCACAACGCCCGGCTGCGGATTGCTTAATTTTGCCTACCCTCAACTGCCGATTCCACAGCCCATGAACCGATTCACTGCCCCACCTCGAGAGATGTTGCGTGGACCCCGCCGGAGGCTGGCGCAGTGGATGCTGGGGGGGCTGGCTGGCGCGTTGCTGCTCGGCGGGGTCGGCTGTGGAGAGGACGAACCCCATGCGGTCGATCCGGCGACGGTGACCCTGCCCCGGGAGATTCGGTACATCGACGTCGCCGGGGAGATCGGGGCCTTGCGGGGGATGGCCGCGCCGTCCGACACCATCGAAGCCGCAGCGGCCCTCGCCGCCCTGACGGCCGGCTGGGGCACCTTCGCCCCGGTCTACTTGGAGGACATCCTGGCGCTCGGCCGCGTCGATTCGGCCGGCACCTACAACGAGATCCTGCGCTTCGTCAACTTCCCGGACATCGCGGAAACCACAGCCGCCATCGACACCACGAGCCGCCTGGCGATTCCTGCCGCCCAGGCCCTGCTCGACGGCGGCCTGCGTCGGCTCGCCCACCACTTTCCGAGCCGTCCCGTTCCCGATGTGGTGTGGATGAACAGCGCCTTCAACTACGCCGTGTTCCCCACCCCCGACCACCTGGCCGTGGGTCTGGACTGGTTTCTGGGGCCGCAACATGAGATTGTGGGGCAGTTGGCCTCCGAGATCTTTCCGGGCTACATGCGGGAGCGCATGCACCCCCGGTACCTGGGCAGCGACGCCCTCCGTGGGCACGTCTTGGTCGGCTTCTCGAAGGACTACTACCGGACAGACCGATGTGTCGACGAAATGCTCTACTGGGGCAAGTGCCTGTACTTGCTGACCGCCATCGCTCCCGAGGTAGCCGATCGGGACTGGCTCAACTGGACCGAAGCCCAGTGGGACTGGGCCCAAACCCACGAACGCGAAGTCTGGCTGGAACTTTCCCCGCAAGAGGTGCTGTTCGACACCCAGCGGAGCGAGTTTGGCCGTTGGTTCGTCGAAGGCCCCTTCACCCGCGCCGGCAACATCCCGCAAGAAAGCCCGGACCGGTTGGGCTGCTGGGTCGGGTGGCAAATCGTCAACGACTTCATGGCCCGCAACCCGGAAGTCACCCTGGCCCAACTCATGGACATGACCGCCTCCGACCCCTTCCTCAAGGCCTACAAACCCGGTAATTGAAATTAGAATGCCCATTTCCAACATCTCCATCGACGTGCACACCGACGAAAACAAGCGTTGTGAGCAGCTGGTTTGGTCAGCCCAGGACGGCGCGGTGAAGGACCGGCCGGCGAAGGCCATGTTCCTGGGGATGTGGGACGACACCGACGGCATGGCCATGCGCATCGACCTGTGGACCAAGGACATGCAGGTGGACGAGATGCAGCATTTCGTATGCCAAACCCTGCTCACCCTGGCCGACTCGTACGAACAGGCGACCAGCGATACCCGCCATGCCACCGCGATTCGGGGCTTCACACGGGAACTGGCTGAACGGCTCGGGGTCCTCAAACCCTGATTCCCCACGACTGCCTGCGCTCCCAGCAACAAGCAAAGTTTTGTAATGTAAATTGCAGGCATGGGAAAATGTCGATTGTGCGGAGAATATGCCGGGTACTTCCGCTACCACCACCGGGATTGCAAGGAGAAGAACCACGAGGCGCACACTCACTTGGTGTCCCGGGGGGTGGACATGCTCCACGGCACTTCGGACGACGTGGACACGGGGTGGCGGGTTTGGTCTGACACCGCTGCCGCTGGATTTCTCACCCCCGAGGAACGGAGGCGCTACGCCATCCAGGTGCTCGAATCGTCGCTGGACAAATGTCTCGACGACGGTCTCCTCGAGGACAAGGAGCAGGACCGCCTCACCACGTGGATGGAGCTGGCCGACATCAATGACGATGGGGCGGACATGGAACCGCACCGGCACAAGCTCTTCCGAGCCCAGATGCTCCGCCAGTTGCTCAACGGCGAGCCCCCCAGCCTCATCAAGGTCTCTGGCGACCTCCCCGTCCTCCTCCAGAAAACGGAACAACTCTTCTACCTATTCCATGGGGTCAAGTTCCACGAAGACCGAACCACCACGCATTACGAAGGCAGCAGCTCAGGGGTCAGCATCCGGGTAGCGAAGGGCGTTTACTACCGAACCGGCGGCTTCCGAGGCCACCCGGTCAAAGAGACGACCATGACCTACATCGACACCGGCATGTTCCTCATCACCGACAAGCACGTGTACTTCCACGGCTCCGAGAAGAGCTTCCGCACCCGGATCGACCGCATCGTGGGCCTCCAACCCTACTCCGACGGCGTCGGGGTGCGCAAAGACGGCACCACCGCGAAAGCCCAAATCTTCTCCGGTTTGGACGGTTGGTTCACCTACAACATCATCAAGCACCTCGCGCCTTGAGGGGGGCGCTGCGCCGCTGCTTCGAAGCGAGAGATACAGCGGCTGGCGCCGCTGGAGAAAAGAAATGGGAAATGCAGCGGCTGGCGCCGCTGGAAATAGCGCCGCTGCGCGGCGTGGGAGATGGGAGAGGGCGCTTCGTGCGGAATTGGTAAGGCTGCGCCGCGCGAGATAAGGGGGATGTTCTAAGGACTGGGGTCGGGCCGGAGGAACGCAGGGGACGCCTGGGCTGATATCTCCTGTTTCTTGTTTCCTGTCTCCAACCGGTCAGGCGGGACGCCTGGGTTGATCTCTCCTATCTCCCATCTCCCATCTCCTATCTCCCATCTCCTATCTCCTATCTCCTATCTCCCATCTCCCATCTCCTATCTCCTATCTCCTTATCTCCCATCTCCTGTTTCCTATCTCAGGCCGGAAGGACGGACGGCGGGACGGGTTAGAAACCGTCCGGGTCAAAGCGGGCGTTGGTGGACTCGATGAGCTGGAGGATTTCGGCGCGCCCCTCCCCTGTTTCGGAGCTGGTGACGAAGACCGGGGGCATGCGTTCCCACTGTTCGAGCAGGGTGGACTCGTAGCGCGGGAGGAAAGCGGCGCGCTCGGTGCGGTTGAGCTTGTCGACCTTGGTGAAGATGAGGACGAACGGGAGCCCCACCTCCCCCATCCAAGCCATGAAGTCGAGGTCGACCGCTTGGGGGGCCAAACGGCTGTCCACCAGCATCATCACGCACATCAAATTGGAGCGCCCTTCGAGGTACTGTTCAGTGGAGCGCGCCCATTGCTTGCGGGCGGATTTGCTCACTTTTGCGTAACCGAAGCCCGGCAAGTCGACCAGGAACCAACCCTTCTCGGCTTGGGTGGGTTCTGTACTGGGTTTTGCAGGAGGAACCGTTCGGATCAGGAAGTGGTTGATGAGCTGGGTTTTGCCTGGGGTCGCCGAGGTTTTTGCGAGCGCCTTGCGGCCCACGAGGGCGTTGATGAGCGAGGATTTTCCCACGTTTGACCTACCAATGAAAGCGTATTCCGGACGGTCATCCGGAGGGCATTCGCGGAGGTTGGCGCTGCTTTTGAAAAAGTCGGCGCTGAGGGGTTCGTAAGTGGGGTGCAGGGACATGTGCGTGGGGTTAGGCCGGGAGGGCGATGCCACGCGCTGTGTACCATTCGTCCAAGATGCGGTTGAAGGCCTCGGGCTGCTCCATCATGGGGGCGTGGCCGCAGGCATCGATCCAGAAGAGGTCGCTGTCGGGGAATCCGGCATGGAAGTCCTCGGCGACTGCCGGTGGGGTGATGTTGTCCTGCTTGCCCCAAATGAGGCAGACGGGCACGTTCATCTGGGGGAGGTCGCTGGCCATGTTGTGCCGGATGGCGGATTTTGCAATGGCGAGAATCCGCAACACCTTGTCCCGGCTGTTGACGGCCTCGTAGCACTCGTCCACAAGGGCGTCGGTGGCGTGCTTGGGGTCGAAAAAGGTGACCGCCACCTTTTCCCGGATGAAGGACTTGTCTTCCCGGCGGGGGAAACTGTTGCCGAAGGCGTTTTCGTACAGGCCGCTGCTGGCGGTCAGGGTGAGCGAGGCCACCCGGTCGAGGTGGTCCCGGGTGTAGATGAGGCCCACGTGGCCGCCGAGGCTGTTGCCCAGCAGGTGGACCTTCT
>JBIKTK010000153.1:0-4423 GCA_044348125.1 Flavobacteriales bacterium
TGTCGTGGTGGGGCCGGACCTGCCTTCGCGCCGGACCACCCTCTACAAGGTCTGCCGGGCCCTCCGGCTCGAACTCACGAACCGGCCCCGCCCTGCCGACCGGGTGGTCCTGTACCTCCGTTTCGAGGACGTGACCGAGAAGCAGACCCAGCTTCCGGCCCATCTCCCGGCCGGCGCCTGGAACGCCCGCTGCACGGACATCCGCAAATCCACCCTGGACCGCCATCACGAAGCTGTTTTCGGGTACGGCTTGGCCGTGGATCCCCTGCGCCACATCGGCCCCCTCCTCGAGAAAGGAGACGGCAACGCCCTCCACGACGGCCGCATCCTCCCAGGCCCCCTTCCCCCCGATGCCGTGCGTGCCGATAAGGTATACCAGCGCGTCATCGCGAACCGGGTGGCCGATGGACGACCGGTGGATTTGAGGTTGGTTTGGCTTGCAGGCTCCACCCCCATCGCCTACCTGAAATTCAAGCCTGAAGAGCTTCGGTTCACCAACGAAACCACCACTGTGGAGACCGCCATGCCCTCCGAAATCTTCTCAGCAGAGGAATTGCGGAACATCGCACTGCTCATGGAGCGCATGGGCGTGGATTGGGCGGAACTCGACATCCTCCGCGACGCCAACGACCAACGGATTTACGTGGTGGACATCAATCCCACCCCATGGGGCCCGCCTGCAGGACTGGCATCACCCGCTGCTGAACAAGCGGTCCAGGCCATCGCTGCGGCTTTGCTTCCGCACTTGCTGCCGATCAAGCGAACTTTCCGATGACCTCCTGGCTGACGCCCGTGTTGGAGAAACCGCCGTCGTGGAAGAGGTTTTGCATGGTCACATACCGCGTCATGTCGCTGAAAAGGGTGACACAGTAGTCGGCGCAGGCCTGGGCATCGGCGTTGCCCAGTGGACTCATGGACTCGCTGTAAGCGATGAACTCATCAAAGCCTTTCACACCGCTGCCGGCGGTGGTGACCGTGGGACTCTGGGAGACCGTGTTGATGCGGACCTTTTTTGCTACGCCGTAGTGGTAGCCGAAACTCCGTGCAATGCTCTCGAGGAGACTCTTGGCATCCGCCATGTCCCCGTAGTCTGGGAAAATGCGCTGGGCCGCGATGTAGGTCAGGGCCACGACACTCCCCCACTCCCGGATGGCATCCTTGCGCATGGCCACCGCGAGGGTCTTGTGCAAGGAGATGGCGCTCACGTCCAGGGTGGTTTGCAGGAAGCTGTAGTTGATGTCGGTGTAGTGCTTGCCCTTGCGCACGTTGGGGCTCATGCCGATGCTGTGCAGGATGAAGTCGATGGGGCCGCCGAAGTGCTCCACGGCGCCATCGATGAGTTTTTCGAGGTCCTCCACCGAAGTCGCGTCCGCAGGAATCACCGGAGCGTTCCCGACCTGCCGGGCGAGCTCGTGGATTTCCCCCATGCGCATCGCCACGGGAGCGTTTGTCAAGACCAGCTGGGCGCCGTGCGCATGGGCTTGCAGGGCCGTTTTCCAAGCGATGGACTGGTCATTCAGGGCGCCGAAAATGATTCCTTTTTTGCCGTGGAGCAGGGAGGTAGACATGGTCGATGGGTTGCAATGGTTGAACCGCAAACCTACGAAAAGCCGTCAAGTGCTGGGTGGTTCCGTTCCATCCGGGAAGATTTTTCCCGGATTCAGAATGCCCTGCGGGTCGAAGGCGTGCTTCACGGCCCGCATGAGCGCGAGGTGATGGGGTGGAAAAGCGAGGTCCATGTATCCCCGCTGCACCCAGCCGATGCCGTGTTCTCCACTCAGGGTTCCGCCGAGTCGGAGCACCTCGCCGAAAAGTTGGCGGATGGCTTGGTGGATTTGGCCTTCCCAAACCGATTCGGGCAAATCGCCACGCAACAAATTGACGTGCAGGTTGCCATCGCCTGCATGGCCATAACACACGCTCTGCAAACCGTGCTGCGCACAGATGGACTTCACCGCACGTAGGAGCGCAGGCAGCTGGGCACGGGGAACGACGGTGTCTTCTTCCTTGTAAACGCTGTGCGCCTTGACCGCCTCGCCGACCCGACGGCGCAGGAACCAAAGGCGCTCCTGGGAGGCCGCATCGTCTGCAAACCAGGGTTCTCCTCCCCGATGTTGTTCCAGCACGGGCAGCAGCGCTTCGACTTGGGGCATCAGGTCTTCCTGCCGAAAGGCATCCAATTCGATGAGGAGGTGGGCTTGTACCGAATCCGGCATGGGGAGTGAATGGTCGCCAGAGAATTGCTGGGCGAGCAGCACGGCGTCACGTTCCATGAACTCCAAGGCAGAGGGCACCACGCCCGCTTGGAAGATGGCTTGAACCGCGGCGCAGGCATCGGTGGCTTCGTTGAAGGGGACGAGCACCAGGGCGTGGTGGCGTGGGAGCGGGAGGAGTTTCAGGGTGGCCTCGGTCACGATGCCGAGGGTGCCTTCGCTGCCGACGAGGAGCTGGGTGAGGTTGTAGCCCGTGCTGTTCTTCAGGGTGTTCGCGCCGGTGCGGATGGTGGTTCCGTCGGCCAGCACGACTTCCAGGTTGAGGACCCAGTCCTTTGTCACGCCGTACTTGACGGCCCGCGGCCCACCGCTGTTCTCGGCAATGTTCCCGCCAATGGTGCAAGATCCGCGGGAGGCAGGGTCCACCGCGTAGAAGAGGCCCTGGGCCGCGACCGCTTCCTGCAGCGTCTGCACGATGACGCCAGGCTGCACGCGCACTTGTCCATTGGCGGTGTCAATCTCCAAAATCTGGTTCATGCGGCGCAGGGACAGGGCGATGCCCCCTCGGACCGGGAGGGCGCCGCCGCTCAGGCCGGTCCGGGCGCCCGCGGCGGTCACCGGCACGCCGTGCGCACTTGCCCAGCGCATCACCGCCGCCACTTGCTCCGTGGTCCTCGCCTCCACTACCGCTTCCGGCACGAAGCGCAAATCCTCCGTCTCGTCGTGCGAGGCCGCATGCCGGGCTTGTGCATCGCGCCGCAAATCCGCCCCCAGCACAGCTTCGAGTTGGGCCCAACGGGCTTCCCTTTCCATTTCCATGGGCCAAACTTAACCCCCCCGCACTAACTTTCCCGCCCAAATGAAACAACTCCCCCTGCCCCCTGTGCGCCTGTGGTTGCCGGCGTTGGCCCTCTGTTTCCAAATCCTGCCTGCGGCCCACGCGCAGGCGGACCGCGCTGCTTGGTCGAACCAGACGATCTGGGCTTCGGGAGAACTCCGTGCCAAGGGTGTGTATGGCATCACCTCCATGTCCGACGGGCAACATTACACCAGCCTGGAGCGGTTGGGGAACGGTTCGGCCGTGGTGCGTTACGCCTATCTCACCGGCAGGCCCGTGGACACCTTGGTCACCAGCGCACGGGTCTTCGGTGACCCCAACCGGGCCATCGACAGCTACAGTTTCTCGTCCGACGAGGGCTTGATGCTCATCGCCACGGACGAGGAAGCCATCTACCGCCATTCCACCAAGGCGACGTATTATGTGTACGACCGCGGGGCGCAGCGGGGCGTGGAATTGACCCCGCGCAACCGCCGCAAGCAACGGCTCGCTTGCTTCTCCCCGACGGCCGACCGGGTGGCCTTCGTCCGGGACAACAACATCTTCCTGGTGGACCTCAAGACCGGGACGGAAACCCAGGTCACGCCGGACGGGGTGCCCAACGGTTACATCTACGGTGCAACGGATTGGGTCTACGAAGAGGAGTTTGGCCAAGACAACGCCATGCACTGGTCCCCGGATGGACAATGGCTGGCCTTCCTGCGCTTCGACGAAGTCCGCGTGCGCGAGTACAACATGCAGATGTACGGCGATTTGTATCCGGAGGCCGAATCCTTCAAGTACCCCAAGGCCGGGGAGCGCAACAGCGAGGTTTCGGTCCAGGTGTACTCGCTGTTCAGCGGCACAACTGTCCAGGTCACACAGGAGAAGACGGAGTACATCCCGCGCATCGCTTGGACTGCGGAGCCCGGGGTGTTGCTGGTCATGGCCATGAACCGACACCAGAACGACCTGCAGTTCCGGCTCGCTCGGCTCGGCGAAGCCCGGGATGGCCAGGTGGCCGCAACCACCCGGTGGCGCGAGACCTGTGACACGTACATCGACATCACGGACAACCTCACTTTCGTGGATGCGCAGCGGTTCATCACGACGAGCGAGCGCGATGGGTTCAACCACCTCTACCTCTTCGGTTGGGATGGGTCCGTGCAGCAGTTGACGCAGGGTTCCTGGGACGTCGAGTCGGTGTTCGGCTACGACGCAGCGCGCGGCGAGGTGTATTTCTCGGGTTCCATGGAGGGTGCCACGCAGTTGCATCTCGCGCGGGTGAATTTGAAAGGCCAAACCTCCCTCCTAGATCGTTCGCCCGGAACCCACGGTGCGGCCTTCTCCCGCACGTTTGACTTCTGCATCCACGATCACAGCACGGCGGACT
>JBIKTK010000154.1:0-4412 GCA_044348125.1 Flavobacteriales bacterium
CGGTGATGCGGTTGAAGAGGCGGAAGAGGTTCCAGAGGGAAGGGGGGAAAAGAAAGGGTCATGATGTCCAAGGGGGGCTGGGCGTTGGTGTTGGAGACTTCGGCCCACACCTGTTCGGTTGCGCTGTTTGAGGGGGGTGTGTGCCGGGGAGCGCGGTCGGAGCGGGGGGGGGAGGGAACAGGTTATGTCCACGCGGAAGCGTTGTTGCCTCTGGTGGACGCCGTGCACCGTGAGGTAGGGTTGGCACCCGGGGCGATCGAGGTGGTGGCCGTGTCCGCGGGTCCGGGTTCGTATACCGGGCTGCGCATCGGGATGTCTACGGCGAAAGGCATCGCCCATGCGCTGGGGCGGCCGTTGGTGGCTCTGGACACGTTGGAGCTACTGTGTCACAGCCAGGGCGAGGGAGGGGGCGTAGGAGCGGGGGGGGTGCTGGCCGTACTCGATGCCCGGAGAGACGAAGTGTATGCCGCGGCTTTTGCGCCCCGGGCGGACGGCGGTTGGGAGCGCACGATGGAGACGCAGGCCCTGGTGTTGGATGGGATGCCCTGGGGGATTTGGGACCACGAGATGCCGTCCGACCTCACCATCGTGGGCAATGCCGCGGAGAAAACCGCCCGGGCCCTGGCTGCCCATGCTCCCGGGGGCCAGTTTCGGCAAGTCGTGACCTGTGACCCCGAGGCCCGGTGGGCCGGAAGGTTGGTGTTGGAGGCGGTGGAGAATGGGGTTTTTGCGGATTTGGCCTACGCAGAACCTCGCTATTTGAAGGAATTTGTCGCCGGCAAGCCCCGAAACTTGCTGGGAAACTTGGCGGAAACCGTTGTGCCTCCCTCCCAAAATCCAAAGCCATGAAACGACTGGTAAGGCAAACGGGGCCTGTGTTAGCGCTGATGGCGCTGATGGCGTGCAGCGCTTGCGACCGGATGCAGCAAGACATCCCGTACGTTCCCGTGGACTTTGAAATCAATGTGAACCTGCCCGGATACCAAGCCCTCACGGTTCCTACGGGACACATGTTCCTCAGTGGCGGATCGCAAGGCATCGTGGTGTACCGCTACACCCTGGACCAATTCGTTGCCCTGGACCGACATGCCACCTACGACATCGACTCAGCGTGCCAAGTGGGCGTTTCGGCTGACGGTTTGTTCCTGACGGACCCTTGCAGCGACTCGGAATGGCTCATCCTGGATGGGAGCGTCGTCACCGGTCCAGCCACCGTGCCCTTGCACCACTACCGGACCCAATGGACACCGCCCGTCTTGCGGGTGTACAACTGAAACCCATCCGGGCTGCCCTGCCTGACCTTGTGTCGGAAGGCTGGCCCCTCGCTCAGTAACGATAAGCCTCCGACTTGAAGGGACCTTCCACCGACACGCCGATGTAGGATGCCTGCTCGGTCGTCAGGGTCTCGAGTTGGGCGTTCACCTTGGCCAAATGCAACCGCGCCACCTCCTCATCGAGGTGCTTGGGCAGCGTGTACACCTGGTTTTCGTACTGACCACCCCGGAGCCACAATTCCATCTGGGCGAGGGTTTGGTTCGTGAAGGAGTTGGACATCACAAAGCTGGGATGGCCCGTGGCGCAGCCCAAGTTGACGAGTCTTCCTTCTGCCAGCAGGATGATCTCTTTGCCGTCGATGTTGTAAAGGTCCACCTGGGGCTTGATGGTGTCCTTGGTTGCGCCGTAGTGGGTGTTGAGCCAAGCGACATCGATTTCGTTGTCGAAGTGACCGATGTTGCACACAATGGCCTTGTCCTTCATCGCCCGGAAATGGGGGGCGGTGATGATGTTGCAATTGCCCGTCGCCGTCACCACGATGTCCGCTTCCACCACGGCGTCCGCCATGCGCTTCACTTCGTAGCCGTCCATCACGGCCTGCAAGGCGCAGATGGGATCGATTTCGGTGACCATCACACGGCAACCCGCATTGCGCAGCGATTCTGCGGTCCCCTTGCCCACGTCACCGTAACCAGCCACAACCGCCACTTTGCCCGCCATCATGATGTCAGTGGCCCGGCGAATCGCATCCACAGCAGACTCTCGGCATCCGTACTTGTTGTCGAACTTCGACTTGGTGACGGAGTCGTTGACGTTGATGGCCGGCATGGTGAGGGTGCCATTCTTCTGGCGCTCGTACAAACGCAACACCCCGGTGGTGGTTTCCTCCGAGATGCCTTTCACCCCCGCAGCGATTTCCGGGTAGCGGTCCAGCACCACATTGGTGAGGTCACCTCCGTCATCGAGGATCATGTTCAACGGCAAGCGCTCCGGACCGAAGTACAGGGTCTGCTCGATGCACCACTCGTATTCCTCCTCGGTCATGCCCTTCCAAGCATAAACCGGAATACCGGCCGCCGCGATGGCTGCCGCGGCATGGTCCTGCGTGGAGAAAATGTTGCAGGAAGACCATTGTACGTCGGCGCCCAACTCAATGAGGGTCTCGATGAGTACAGCGGTCTGGATGGTCATGTGCAGACAGCCTGCGACCCGGGCGCCGCGCAAGGGCTTCGTTGCGCCATACTGCGCCCGCAGTGCCATGAGTCCGGGCATTTCAGCCTCTGCGAGCCGGATTTCCTTGCGGCCCCACTCCGCCAGCGACATGTCCTTCACCTTGTAAGGCAGCACCGCAACCGACGTTCCCACTGCCGTTCCCAACGTATTTCCTTGAGCACCCATGGCTTCCAATCGTTTTGTTTGTAGGCCAAATTTACGAAAACAACGCCGGCCTTCGGGCGGGCTCTTCCCCCTTTCGTCCCCTCCCGCGCCCCTGTATCTTTGGCCCATGCCCGATGTTCCTGAGCCGATGTCGTTTCCGGATCTCTCCGGGGTTCGTTGGGTGATTCGCCCATGGGACGGGGTGGCGCTGCCCGAAGGGTGCCCCCAGCTCCCGGAGCGCCGCCTGGCCGACCTCCCTGCGCACCGCCAGGAAGAACAGGCCGCCGTGGTTCAGGCCGTGGACGCCCTGCTGGATCCCGGTTGGCAACTGCTCCACGATGCGCAGGGACGGCCCCGGCTCCGGGCCGGGACCTTGGCGTGGGAGAACCCCGGCACCCCTCCCCTCCCCCGGCACCTCTCCCTCTCCCACACCCGACACGGCTCCCAGCTCTGGGCCGCGGCCGCCGTCGCCCCCTTCCCCATCGGCATCGACCTCGAGACCCCGCGCCCCCAGCTCCTTCGGGTCGCCCCCCGCGTCTTCTCGACCTGGGAACGCACCCAACTCCCAACTCCCAACTCCCAACTCCAAACTCCCAACTCCCAACTCCCCACCCTCACCCTCCTCTGGTGCGTCAAGGAGGCCCTCTGGAAAGCCCTCGGCCCCGACTTGCGTTTCTTGGACGAAATCGAAGTCGATCTGAAAGGCCAAACCCCGGCCCAACTCGCCCCCGGTAAAAAAATAACGGCCCGTGTTCGCACACGGACCGTCGAATGCTGGGTGGCCAGCCATGAAATCGGATGGTACGCCATCGGCCCCTTACACCCCGTGGAACCCTAGCGCTCCGCCGAGACGGATTCCAGGACCCGGAATGGGTGCCCGCAGGGGTTCAAGCCCCCTGCCTCAAGCTCAATGCTCGATGCCCTTGTGGCGACGCTCGGAGCTGACCGTCAGTTTCTTGCGGCCCTTGCGGCGACGCGCGCTGAGTACGTTGCGGCCGTTGGCCGTGGCCATGCGCTTGCGGAAACCGTGCTTGTTGCGGCGCTTCCGTACGGAGGGCTGAAAAGTCCTTTTCATCTTCGAGCGAAATTGATCCCTGGAAACGAGGTCTCCGAAAGGGACGGCAAAGATAGCAGATGCCTTTCGAACTCCCAACAAAACTTGTGACTTTTCCACAACACGTGTTGGTGAATGCCCAACCCCGTGCCGATCGGTGCTTTGTGGCTCCTGTTTGGCCTATCGTTCAACGTAAATTCGCAGCATGGCAAGGCAAGCAGGCAACGCAACCGAGGAGGAGGGCCGCAAATTTGAATGGCGGAACTGGCGGCGCGCGCGGCGCATCGGCACGTACCTGAGGCCCCACTTTTGGGGATATGCCCTGGGGATTCTCATCCTCTCCCTGAGTGGGGTGTTGACGTTGCTGGTCACCCGGCTCTGGGGGCAGTTGGGGGGCGTCGGGGTAGCGGGATTGGGCGGGGCAACCGCCAACGGCGGGGCATCTGCCTCCAACGCCGGGGCAACCGGTCCCGAATCCTGGATTACGGGGTTCTTGGGCGGAGACCTAGGCAACTTAGAGCGCATCGGTTGGGCGATCCTGGTGGTGCTGGTGGTCCAAGCCGTGCTGAGTTTTGCCCGCGTTTACTTGTTTGCCATCATGACGGAGAACATGATGCTCGCCCTGCGCCGGGATGCGTTTCAGGCGGTGGTGAGCATGCCGATGTCCTTCTACGACACGCGGAGTGTGGGGGATTTGAACAGCCGC
>JBIKTK010000156.1:0-4399 GCA_044348125.1 Flavobacteriales bacterium
GGCCTTGGTTTCAGCCACATCCCCCAACGGCGTCGAAGTGCCATGGACGTTGACATAGTCTACATCTTCAGGCTGCATGCCCGCGTCAGTCAGGGCATTCATCATCACATTCCGTGCCCCCAGACCTTCAGGATGAGGCGCCGTCAAGTGATAAGCATCGGCACTCATGCCCCCTCCCACCATTTCCGCATAAATCTTGGCACCACGTGCCATGGCATGATCGTAGGACTCCAGGATGACCGCGCCCGCTCCCTCCCCCAACACAAAACCGTCGCGCGTGGCATCAAATGGTCGGGATGCCCGCGTGGGGTCGTCATTCCGGGTTGAAAGTGCCTTCAATGCGTTGAATCCACCGATGCCCCCCTCGGTCACCGCAGCCTCGGAGCCTCCGGTCACCATGACATCCGCCTTCCCCAGTCGGATGTAATTGAATGCGTCGATGAGGGCATTGGTGCCGCTGGCACAAGCCGATACCGTACAAAAATTGGGACCCCGGAAGCCGTGCCGCATGCTGATGTGTCCAGCGGCAATGTCCGAAATCATCATGGGGATGAAGAACGGCGAAAAGCGGGGAATGCTGCCACCTTGATAAAAATCACGGGCTTCGTTCATGAAGGTTTGGAAACCCCCAATGCCTGAACCCCAGATGACCCCCACCCGGTCCACATTCAAACCTTCCGGTCCGTCCGCCAAGCCCGCGTCGCGAAGCGCCTCATCCGAAGAGACCACCGCATATTGTGCAAACAGGTCCATCTTCCGGGCTTCTTTCCGGTCAATGAACATGCTCACATCAAAGTCCTTCACCTCGCAGGCAAACTGCGTTTTGAAGTTCTCAGGGTCAAACTTCGTGATTCGGGCAGCACCACTGGTGCCACTGACCAATCCCGACCAAAATGACTCGACGGTATTGCCCAGCGGCGTAATTGCCCCCAAGCCGGTGACCACAACGCGCTTCAACTCCATCGGAGGCGCGGATTACTTGACGTTCGCAGCGATGTAATCTACCGCCTGACCTACCGTGCTGATTTTCTCGGCTTGATCGTCCGGAATGGCGATGTTGAACTCCTTCTCGAATTCCATGATGAGTTCAACGGTGTCGAGGGAGTCAGCTCCCAAATCATTCGTGAAGCTGGCTTCCAGGTTCACCTCACTCGCATCTACTCCCAACTTGTCGACGATGATCGCCGTGACTTTTTCTTGAATCTCAGACATAGCTCAGGATATCTTTCGGGGCGCAAAGTAACAGATGGAATTCCTTGCGTCCGACCTCTTGCCCCTGTTTTTTTATACACAATGACCTGAAACCCCTTATTGAACAGCACTTTAGGCCGCATATCGGAAGGAAAAACCCTTCAAATTCCCCGGGAGACCTTTCGCACACGTTGCATGAGGGAGGAGGCAAAGACGAAGGCCTCCAGTTCCGGCGGTCCACCCGCGAGCAAAGCTTCCCGGGTACCGTTCCAGAGGATTTGGCCTTCATGCACAAAATGCACATTGTCTGAGGCTTGCATCACACTGTTCATGTCATGTGAAACCACCACGGTGGTCATGTTGAACTCCTGGGTGATGGCGCGAATGAGGTCGTCGATGACGATGGCGGTCTGAGGGTCCAGCCCGGAATTGGGTTCGTCGCAGAACAAGTACCGCGGATTGAGGGCGATGGCACGGGCAATGCCCACGCGCTTCTGCATGCCCCCCGACACCTGCGCTGGGTACCGGTCCTCTGCGCCCACCAATTCCACCCTGCGCAGGCATTCCATGGCCCGTTCACGATTTTCCTCAACGGTCGAATGGCGGAACATCCGCAACGGGAACATGACGTTCTCCAACACGGTCATGGAGTCAAACAAGGCCGAACCCTGAAACAGCATCCCGATTTCCTTGCGCACCTCCTTCCTGTCCTGAACGCCCATGGCCGTGAAATCCCGACCATCGTAGGCCACAGAACCCGATTCTGGCTCCAGGAGCCCCACGATGCACTTGACCAAGACCGATTTGCCCGAACCGCTTCGACCGATCACGAAATTCACCTTTCCGGTTTCGAAACGGGCGTTCACGGCCTGCAGAACCGGCCGGCCCGCAAACGCTTTGGACAGTTGGTTGACTTCGATCAATTGAGCAGCAGTTGGGTAAGAACCAAATTCGCCACCATGATCACCACGACGCTCCAAACAACCGCCCGGGTGCTGGCTCGTCCGACCTCCAGTGCCCCGCCGTGGGCGTGGTATCCATGGTACGCAGAGATGGTGGTCATCAGGAACCCAAAGACCGTCGTCTTGGTCAAGGCGTATACCACATCAAAAGGCTTGAAGTCGATGCGCATGCCGTATTCAAAGTCAGCGAGACCGCTCGCGCCGGTCATCAGCGCCACCCCCAAGCCCGAGGCGATGCCCAGCCCCATGCTCAGCACCACGAGAAAGGGCACGATGGCCACACCCGCAATGACCTTGGGCAAGATGAGGTAACCCGCACTGTTCACGCCCATGATCTCCAGTGCATCAATCTGCTCGGTGACCCGCATGGTCCCGATTTGAGAAGCGATGTTGGACCCCACCTTCCCTGCGAGAATCACAGGAATCAAGGTCGGACTGAATTCCAAAATCATGGTCTGACGTACCGTGAAACCCACGGTGTAGTCTGGGATCCAACCGGAAATCTGGTGCGCCGTTTGGAGGCAGATGACTGCCCCCATGAACAAGCTCAACAACGCCACGATCCCCAGAGACTGCGTCCCAATTGCATCCAACTCTCGCACCAGCAAATTCCAAAAAACGCGGCCCTTCTCCGGCACCCGAAACACCTGCCCGAGCAACCGGGTGTAACGACCGATGTGGAAAAACCAGCGCATGTTGCGAAGTTACACGGAAGATTCACCCTAATTTGGTTCCATGCTGCGAAATCATCATCGCCAAGCGCGGAACCTGCGTTGGGCGCTTTTTTTGGGTTGCGCCGTGATCCTCACCACGGGGTGTTCGACCCAGCGGAAACGGGGTTGCGACTGTCCCAACAAGGATTGGACCTCCTTGCTCGCCCCGGCCAGCCGATAAATTCCCGAACTTTGCCCGCCCTCAGGAGACAACGGCGCTCCACCGGCCTTGATACTTTTGATACGCAGAATACATGGCACACATTCCACATACCTACGCCGTGATCATGGCCGGTGGCGTGGGGACCCGTTTCTGGCCCATGAGCCGGTCTGCCCGCCCCAAGCAGTTCCTGGACATCTTGGGCACGGGCCAGTCGTTGATTCAGATGACTTTCCATCGTTTGGCCCAGCTGGTGCCGACCGACCACATCGTGGTGGTGACGCAGGAACGTTACCGGGGATTGGTGGCCGAGCACCTGCCCATGCTGCCCGCTGAGAACGTCCTGTGCGAGCCCTTCATGCGCAACACCGCGCCGTGCATCGCCTACGCGAACCACTGGGTGGCCGCCCATGCGGGGGAACACGCTGCCCAGGCCGCGATGATTGTCGCCCCTGCGGACCACCTCATCCTCGATGAGGCTGGATTTCTGGACATTGCGCGGTTGGCTTTGGGCCAAACCCGTTCCACCCAACAACTCGTGACGCTCGGCATTCGCCCGTCGCGCCCCGACACGGGATACGGCTACATCCAGTTCGAGGACCACCCAGAAATCGGGGAGGACGACCGCATCCGGATGGTCAAGACGTTCACCGAAAAACCCTCGCTGAAACTGGCCGAGGAGTTTCTGGCTTCGGGAGACTTTTACTGGAACTCCGGCATCTTCATTTGGAGCCTGACGAACATCCAAGCAGCCTTCGAAGCCCACATGCCGGAGTTGCATGTGTTGTTCCAAGAGCACGCCCAGGATTTTTGCACCCCTGCCGAAACCGCCGCCATTGCCTCCATCTATGCCGACTGCGAGAGCATCTCCATCGACTACGGGGTGATGGAAAAGGCACGGAACGTGGCCGTGGTCCTCTCCGACTTCGGCTGGAGCGACCTGGGCACATGGGGCTCCGTCCACGAGAAGCTCCCTTTGGACGACGCGCTCAACGGGGCTGCGGGAGCCACGCTCACGGCCATCGAAGCCACCGGCAACGTGGTGGTCACGGACGGCTCATCCGCCAACGGCCACCCTGGACCCAAGCTCATCGCCCTCCGTGGGCTGCATGACTTCATCGTGGTGGATACGGCCGACGCCTTGCTGATTTGCCCAAAATCCGAAGAGCAGTGGATCAAAAACCTCGTGACCACCTTGAAGATGGAACGGGGCGAACCCTGGGTCTGAAAACGTACTTTGTACCAGAAAATGCTCGGCCTGCGGCCGTAATTTGTTGATTTCGAATATTTTTATTGCGGCCTTTTTGAACTTCCAGCGGGGTTTTGGGGTTTATTGCATCAGTTTTCCGGCGCTTGAATCCTTGTTCAACCCA
>JBIKTK010000157.1:0-4393 GCA_044348125.1 Flavobacteriales bacterium
GGTGAAAGACCAAACCCCACCACTCAATTGCTCCACCCGCAACTTCACTGCGCTGCCGTCCGGCCGCTTCAGGATGTACAAGGAGTCTCCCACCACCTCGTGCAACGGCGGGCCCGTGTACACGCCCCAACCGAAGTCCATCGGATCTCCCGAAAGTCCGGTATTCAGCGCCCCGTTCTCCCACAGATCCAGGCCATTGTTGCGCTTGGGCCATCCGCCGAAGCCCGTGCTGTCCACCGTCGCCCAGCTCGTCAGATCCCCGTTCGGGTACACCGCCAGCTCCCGTCCGTTCCCGTCATTGAGCCGGATGCCGATGGAGAAAGGACTCGTCACTTCAAAGGCCAAATCCCAATTCCCAGCCGGCACCGTAGCCACCACGCCGTTCTCCAGTGAGAAGTACACATCGTCCACGTAATTCGCTCCCTGCACCACCGAGTAACCCGGCTGGGCCGCAACGGTTCCCACCATCCCTGCCGTAGCCAACATTCCGACGAGGCATCCTCCCAACATGTACACCCGCGTAAAGTTCCACATGACGTTTGATCGTTTGAGAATGCAAAATTCCCACGGGCGATGCGCTGCGTTTGTCACGAACACGTCATAAATGGCGCGCTGAAAAATTTTCCTGAAAACTTGACCGGCATCAGCCTCAAACCATTTAGAACGATTCTAATTTCGCCGGGTCGGGCGGTTGCCTGGACATTGCAGGACATTGCTTGGGCTGCCTCGAACAACAGCTGTCGATCTTTGTTCCTCTGACGCGGGTGGGGTATCCCCTAAGTTCCGCACCGGCCCGTGAACGAACTCCGTGAAGAACCCATTCGACGCGAAATGCAGGAATTGAATGACCCAGGTTGCCCGGTGGGCGCCATCCTCCCAGCCTCAGGGGGCTTCGTCGCGCACTTGGCGGCTTGCAGGGGTGCAGGAAGGGGAGCCCATGGGTGGTTCACCTCCCCAGGCCACGTCTGCGATTTCAAGTCGATGCCAGTAGGCAAGGCGGTCCAATGGTTGTCCCCCCAAATGACTGCATGATGGAATGGCTCAAAGCGCTCGGCGTCGCCGGATTTCTGTTCTTCCTGATCAAGGGACTCCTCTGGCTCGTCGTTTTCTACCTGATTTCCCGGGGCATCATCCAGAAATCCGCCGTCGAGCAGGCCAAACTTCGTCTCCGCCGGCTCTTCCGGTTCCAGCGCCCCTGACCCGCGCTGCGCCCCCTGACCCGCGCTGCGGTTACCGGATGCTGTAGTTGGGTGCCTCCCGCGTGATCATCACGTCGTGCGGGTGACTCTCCTTGATGCCGGCATGCGTGATGCGGACGAATTGCGCCCGTTGCAGGGCGGGGATGTCGGCCGCGCCGCAGTACCCCATGCCTGCACGAAGCCCGCCGATGATTTGGTACAGCACCTCATGGACGTGCCCCTTGTACGGAACCCGGCCTGAGATGCCCTCCGGCACCAGCTTCTTGAGGTCATCCTCGGCGTCCTGAAAATACCGGTCCTTCGACCCCTTCTGCATCGCCTCGATGGAACCCATGCCGCGGTAGCTCTTGAAGCGCCGCCCTTCGTAGATGATGGTTTCGCCTGGGCTCTCTTCCGTTCCAGCGAGAATGGAGCCGACCATGACCGTGTGGGCACCGCCGGCCAACGCCTTCACGATGTCCCCCGTGAACCGGATGCCGCCGTCTGCAATGACGGGAACCCCCGTCCCCTCCAGGGCGGTGGCCACCTCCATGACTGCGTGCAGCTGGGGGACCCCCACGCCCGCGATGATGCGGGTGGTGCAAATCGAGCCCGGCCCGATGCCCACCTTCACCGCGTCCGCCCCCGCCTCCACCAATGCCCGCGCCGCCGCCGCCGTGGCGATATTTCCACAAACCACATCCACCTGCGGGAACGCGTCCTTCACCTTCCGCAACGTCTCCAGCACCCCGCGGCTGTGGCCGTGCGCCGTATCGATGATGAGCGCATCGACCCCGGCCGTCACCAGCGCAGCCGCCCGCTCCATCGTATCCGCCGTGACCCCGACCGCAGCCGCCACACGCAGCCGGCCCAAATGGTCCTTGCTGGCATCCGGGTTCTCGCTGACCTTGATGATGTCCCGGTACGTGATCAGCCCCACCAGCCGTCCCTCCGAATCGATGACCGGTAGCTTCTCGATGCGGTGCTCTCTGAGGATTTGTTCGGCCTCGCCCAAATCGCTGCCCGCCCGGGTGACAATCAACTGTTCCGACGTCATCACCTCCGCTACGCCCCGCCGCCGGTCCTTCTCAAAACGCAAATCCCGGTTCGTCACAATACCGACCAACCTCCGATCCGCATCCACCACCGGGATGCCCCCGATGCGGTGCTCCTGCATGATGTCCAACGCATCGCCCACAGTGGCCGCCCGATCCAACGTCACCGGATCCTGGATCATGCCGCTTTCCGAGCGCTTGACGCGGCGCACCTCTTGCGCCTGCTGCTCGATGGTCATGTTCTTGTGAATCACCCCGATGCCACCCTGACGTGCCATGGCGATGGCCATCCGGCTGTCCGTCACGGTGTCCATGGCCGCCGAAATCACCGGCACCTTCAGGGGGATGTTGCGGCTGAAGAGGCTCTGCAACCGCACGTCCCGCGGGAGCACTTCCGAGTATGCCGGAATCAACAAAACGTCATCGTAGGTCAAACCCTCTCCAATGATCTTGGACTGCTCCATGGCGCGCTGAGATTCGGGCAAAGGTAGGGGAGAAGGGGGTCAGTTGTTGTGCAGGACGTACACGAGGCCGGATTGGGTATATGCCCGGCCGGCACCGTCTTGCACCACAAGGGAGAACCCGTAAGCCCCCTCTTTCACCAGGGCCCCGTTCCACGTACCGTCCCAACCCTGCTCGTAGTCGTTCGTCGCGAAGAGCACGTCGCCCCAGCGGCCGTACACCTCCAGGACGTACGTGCTGAGATCGGCGAAACCGATCACGGGTCGAAACACCCGGTTTGACTCGATTTCGCTCGAGGTGAGGATGGCGTTGGGAACCCAAATCAACGGCGGCTGGGTCAGACAGACCGCATTCGACAGGGCAAAGTTGATGCCTCCCGTCGGAGAATCTTGGCTGTCCACGGCCTCGATGACGTAGCAGAAGTCCCCGGGTTGTTCGAACCGGTCGCTCACATCGTCTTCGTGCGTGGTCACGTACGGGGGCAGGGTGGCCACCAGCTCGGGTACACCATCCCGCTGGGCCCGGCGGTACACCCGGTAAGCAGCCACCGAACCCGGGAAGCCCGCGTACGGCGTCCAGCTGAGCGTGTTGCGCATCAATTCGGCATCGGGGGTGCCCGAGAGCAGCACCGTGGTGGCCGATTCCGTGCTCCCCACCACATCGCCACAGGCATTCTCGATGGACAGTCGGTACGTGTACGCCGTGGCCTCCGTGCTGACCGCCGTGTCCAAGAAAACCAACGGCATCGCCCCGAGCGAACCCACCGCCGACTGGACAGCCACCGGGGCGTAGAACGCATCGTCATCCCCCGCCCGCTTGCGCTCGAGGTGGTAGCGGTGGGGCTCCAGCGACGACGGATCCAGGTCTACCACGACCTCCACACCGCCCGTCGCGTCGTCCACGGTCGCCCGGCGGATGTTCGTGCCCTGCGGAACCGCCGGATAATCGAACGAAACCGTCCGCCGGTTCGACAGCCCGGTCGCCCCCGCCGAAGTCACCAACGCGACATGGTATCGCCAGTTCGAACCCAGCCCCGCCCCCTCATGTACCCACGACGTCACACCCGGCCCCACCGTTCCCAGCAGCACCGGCCCTCCCCAGGCACCCGATCCCGGCGGAACCTCTTCGTTGCCGAAGATTTGGCCTTCGACCACCGACCCCTCCCAACCGTAGGCCCCCATCCATGACAGCACCGCAAAGTCCTCGCACGCCGTCCGCGTCGCCTGCAGCGAAATCGTCGTGGCGCACTGCTGACTCGCCGCCCCCGGATCCGGCATGCCCCCCACGTAACAGGAGTCAAACGCCGCCACATTGTAGCTCTCAATCAGCGCCCCCGCATTCGACTGCAGGTTCAAGTACGACGTCGCCGTCGGATCGAAGATCGTGTCGATGGGCGTCTGAAATCCCCCTGTGCACAGGTAGATGATGTACCCGGCCAAATCCGCCGCAGGGCTCGGCGTCCAATGCACCTCCGCGTCCTGAAGCTCCGGATGCACGTCCACATGCGTCACCACCGGTGCGTCCGGATCCAACTCGTCATTCACCGTCTCGCCCGCCACATTCGACTGGTGCACACACCCTTGCGCCGGCACATCCTGCACCACCCGGAACTGCAAGTCCTCCGCACAATCCGTTACCTCGTAACTGTACGACAAGAAGCCCCCATTGTCCGACACCGTCGCCAACGTCGGCCACGTC
>JBIKTK010000158.1:0-4392 GCA_044348125.1 Flavobacteriales bacterium
TTCCACACACGCTACCCCTCTTTGGGCCGCAAACCCTTTTACCAAGGCAGCGTCTGCCTCGGAATCTTCCCCCCGAAGACCGTAGTTCGCATGGGCGAGAATCGCCTTCGCCCGCCAACCGGACCGGACAATCAGATCCGCCAACACCATGCTGTCCCGCCCCCCGCTCACCCCCACCACCAAGCAGTCTCCTTCGGCAACCCCCCAACCCTCCAACTGCGCCTCCAGCCGCGACAACAACCCCCCCTCAGCCACGGCCCTCCAAGGTTTCCAACAACGCCCGAACCTTGGTTGAGCATTCTGCCCATTCTTCATCCGGATCGCTGAGGGCCGTGATGGCCCCACCCACTTGGACCGAGACCCGCCCCTTGCCCGCGTGGTATAAGATGCTCCGGATCATGACATTCAAATCGAAATCGCCCCCGGGCGCGAAATACCCCATCGTTCCCGAGTACAACCCGCGGCGGTTCGCCTCCAGTGCGTCGATCAGTTGCATCGCCCGGATCTTTGGTGCGCCCGTCATCGAACCCATCGGGAACGTCGCCCGCAGGATGTCCGCCAGCCCCCGTTCAGGATCCAACGTGCATTCCACCGTGGACACCATCTGGTGAACCGTCCGGAAAGTGTGGATGCCACAAAGTTCCGGTACCCTGACACTGCCCATGGCCGCGACCCGGCTCAAATCATTGCGGACCAGGTCCGTGATCATCACGTTTTCCGCACGTTCCTTCACACTGCAGGCCAAACCCTCCGCCAACATCCGATCTTCTTCCGGGTCCTCGCTGCGCCGCACCGTTCCTTTGATGGGCTGTGACCGCAGCAGGCTTCCCGTCCGCTGAAGAAACCGTTCCGGGGAGCCACTCAAAGCAAAACAGTCCCCCATCCGCACAAATCCGCCCATCGGGGCCCGGGTCTTGTCTTGGAGGCGCACATAAGCTCCCCAAGGGTCGGGCAGGATTCCGGCTGCGGACCATTCGGCGCACAGGTTGAGCTCATAAACATCGCCCTGTTGAATGTGTTTCTTGACACGGGCCACCCTTTGTCGGTACTTGGAGGCATCCCACCGGGGCTTCAAAGCGATTCCGGGGGCTGCGGGGGGCTCCCAGCCCTCGGGGCGCGCCTGCGCCCCCTCGATGGCGGCGCACAGGCCACCGCACTCCGGCTCCCCAGCCCCGGCCAGCACCTCGACCTTCCCCCCGGTGGCGGCCCCCCAGCGGAGTAGAATCCGTGGCGCGAACAACGAGACCACCGGAAACCCCAGCGCATCGGGCCGCGCACTCTCCAACTGCTCGACTGCGTTCTTCAGGTCATACCCCAGCCAACCGAACACCCAGCGGTCCCGCACAAAATCCGCCACCCGCTCCGGCAAATCCGCCGTCACCTCTGTTTCGCTCCAAACCTCCTGTGCGCCGAAAGCCAGCAGGCAGGTGCCCTCTGGTCGCTCGTCAAAAAGCAGGTGCACGTAGGGCACCGCCTGGACCCACGCCCCCAGGTCCGGCAGGGGACGCCGGCTGCGCTCGCTTCGGAAAGCCGGTGCGAAGAAGGACGGAATCGGCGCCGTTTCCATCCGGGGCTCAGATGTGCAAAGCGCGGTCGGCCGTGGCCGCCAGGGCCGCCTCCTTCAAGGCCTCGGTGAACGTCGGGTGGGCATGGGACATCCGGGAGATGTCCTCGGCCGTGGCCCGGAACTCCATCGCGACCACCGCCTCCGCGACCATGTCGGCGGCCCGCGGCCCACAAATGTGCACCCCCAGGATCTCGTCCGTCTCCGCGTGCGCCAGCACCTTCACCAAGCCGTCCGTGTCCATCGAAGCCCGGGCCCGGCCACTCGCCTTGAACGGGAACGAACCCGACTTGAACGGCACCTGGTCCGCCCGCAGTTGCTCCTCCGTCGCCCCCACCGCCGCCACCTCAGGCCAAGTATACACCACATTGGGGATGAGGTTGTAGTCGATGTGCGGGTGTTGACCCGCAAGGATTTCGGCGGCAAATACGCCCTCTTCCTCGGCCTTGTGGGCCAGCATGGCCCCCCGGACCACATCGCCGATGGCGTAAATGTGGGGCACGGAGGTGCGAAGGTGCGCGTCGACCGGGATGCGTCCGCGCTCGTCCGTGGACAAGCCCGCAGCTTCGAGACGAAGTCCTTCCGTGAAGGGCTTGCGTCCGACGGCCACGAGGCAGTAATCCGCTTTCCACGATACGGGCTTGCCCGCCTTGTCGAGCGCTTCCACCACGGCGTGGTCTCCGGCATTCTGGGCTCCTTGAACCCGGTGTTGCAGGTGGAATTGAACGCCGAGTTTCTTCATGGAGCGCATGAGTTCTTTGCCCAGGGTCCGGTCCATGGTGGGCAGGATGGTGTCTTGGTATTCCACCACATGGACCTCCGTGCCGAGCCGGGCGTACACGCTGCCGAGCTCCAACCCGATGACCCCGCCGCCGATGACCACCATCGAGGCGGGCAAGGCGGGCAACTTCAGCGCCTCCGTGGAGGTGATGATGCGGTCCTTGTCCGGGGTGATTCCCGGCAAACTCGCCGGCTTCGAGCCCGTGGCGATGATGATGTGGGCGGCCTGGATAGAAGTTGACGTGCCCTCGGCATCCGTCACCGACACGGTGTGGGCGTCGACGAAGGACCCGGTTCCCCGCAGCACTGTGATGCCGTTCTTCTTCATCAGGAAATCGATGCCGGCCACGGTGGCTTCCACCACACCTGCCTTGCGCGCAATCATCTGCGGGAAGTCCAGGCCCAACGAACCCACCTCGATGCCGTGCTCCTGGAATTGGTGCGCCGCTTGGTGGTAGTGTTCTGAACTGTCGAGCAAGGCCTTGGAGGGGATGCAACCCACATTGAGGCAGGTGCCGCCCAGGGTGGGGTACTTTTCGATCAAGGCCGTGCGTTTTCCCAGCTGGGCAGCACGAATCGCGGCAACGTACCCTCCGGGCCCACTGCCGATGATGGCGACATCAAAGGAATCCATGGCACGAAGTTACGGCGGAGATGCATTGCCCGGGCGGCCGGACAGGGGCATCACTGCGGTGTGAGCGTGTGCGTCTCGAGGTCCAGCAAGAACGTTTGGTTGCCCCGGACCACCGTGGCCAACGGGTCGCAGCTTCCATCGCCGTAATCGATGTCCACATCGGGGCCGGGCCGTTCGATGTGGACCGTTCCCGACACGGGGTAACCGCAGACCTGGTCGTGGACCACCGCCGTGAAGGTGCGGGTGCGCGCGTTTCCGCCCGGGCCGGCCACCGTAGCCGAGCCATCTCGCTGGATGACGTTGTCCCCGCATGCAGGGGTGTCATATCCCGCCAGCCACACCGAGCTGCCCGAGGCGCTGCGGGTGAAGGTTTGGCCATTGCGCACCACCGTGAGGTTGGTGACGAACGTGGAGGTAGGGTGGCCGTCGGCATCCGTCCCGGTGGAGGTCCGCACCTTTGTCCCGGTCAGCAAGCGGTTGCCGATGCCGAAGTCCGTGAAGGTGAGGGTCCGGGTGGCGCCTGCCGTCTCGAGGAGGTTGCCACTGTCTACGATGGTGAGGACACCGGAACGGGTGACGCCGTTGGGCCCGGTGCAGCCCTCTCCGAAGTCCACGACCACGGTGCGCGGATACACTTCGGCTCCGGAGTCCGTGATCTCGGCGCAGGTCCCGAGCCATTCGAGGTTTCCAGCACAAGGGCCGCTGCCGCCGCCGGGCAGGGCGAAGGGCATGGCCGCTTCGGACGCTTCATCCAGTGCCCGATCCGAAACTTCGGTCAGAGATTCTTCGGAAGCGGCTTCTTCACTGACGCTGTTTTCACGGCGATCACATCCGGCGAGCAGCACACCCAGTGCCGCCGCGCCCCAGAGGAATGAGGAGGTTTTCATGCCGAGAAGACGGGCGTGCTTCCAAGGAGTTGAAATCATTCGGGAAATTTAACACCCCTTGGCCAGGATGCGCAACGGTCCTGGGGTGGACAAAAGTTCAGCGGGGCGTGCTACCTTCGCCGCGATGTTCTGGAATCGTTTGGCCTCCTTTGCGCTGCGGCAGCGCTTGTGGATTCTGCTCGTGCTGGGCGTGGTGACCGCGTTCATGGCCTCGCGCATCCCTGACATCCGGATGCAATACGTCTTTGGCGGGCTGTTGCCCGAGAACGACCCGACGCACATCGCGTACGAGCGTTTCCAAGAGCGCTTTGGGTCGGAAGGCAACGTGATGCTCATCGGCGTGGCGACGGAAGCGTTGCGGGAACCGGCCGGCTTGCAGGCTTGGTATGATTTGGCCCATGCCATAGGCCAAACAGAAATCCGGGTGGACACCACCGACGACGGGCGCGACAATGCGGTCGTTCTCCCCCTCATCGACAGCATTTTCTCGCTCACCCACGCCCATCGGCTCGAGCGCGACACGGTGC
>JBIKTK010000159.1:0-4381 GCA_044348125.1 Flavobacteriales bacterium
TTTGGCACCCCAGAATCCCGTGCCGTGTACGTTTACGATTTCCTCAGGATGTGGTGTTTCTTCGTGGAACCCGTGACATGGGGAGCCGCTGAACCGGGTGAGACTTATCCGCGGTGTGTGTTTTCCTTCGGTGATGCACCGGACGCTGCCAGCCGGGAAGTGGAGGGCTGGGGAGATTGGGAGGCGGACGCCATCGAGGGGGAGGGAGAGGGCGGCCACGAATCCACTGGAGATCCAGAGTTGGACGCCTACCTGAATGGGGAGGAGGACGACTGGGGCGAAGGTGGGCCAGAATTCACGGACCTAGAGGGGTTGGATGAGCACTATTGAGAACTGCCCATGACCGAAGGGAAGGGGGTGGTTTGGGTGGTTGTAGGCCCGACGGGCGTGGGCAAGACCGCATTGGGAATTGAATTGGCACTCATGCTCCAAACGGAGATTTTGGGTTGTGACGCCCGTCAGTTCTACCGAGGCATGGAGATTGGTTCGGCGGCACCTACGGCAGCAGAGCAGGCCCGGGTTCTGCATCACTTTGTGGGCCACTTGGAAGTCACCCAAGATTGCAGTGCGGGCGAATATGCGGCCGAAGCACGGCCCTTCTTGGAGGAGATGCTCAATGCCCGGCACCACGCCGTGGTGGTTGGGGGCAGCGGCCTGTATTTGAAAGCCTTGCTGGACGGTCTGGACGAGGTTCCCAAGGATGCCGCGGTTCGGGCGGAGTTGAACGCCCGGTTCGGGGCCGAGGGATTGGCGGGGTTGCTGGCCCAACTCGACGAACTGGATCCCGCAGCGGGTGCGCGCATTGACCGTGCAAACCCGCATCGGGTCATTCGGGCATTGGAGGCCACCTTGGCCGGGGGCAGGCCTTATTCGACCTACCTCACAGGAGCCGCCTCAGCGCGGACATTCGACGTGGTGTACATCGGGTTGCAAGCCGATCCAGGAAGGCTGGCCCAGCGCATCCACCTGCGGACGAGCGCGATGCTGGCCGCCGGTTGGGAAGCCGAGGCGAGGGCCCTCCTCCCCTACCGCGACCGGAATGCGCTGCGGACGGTGGGGTACCGGGAGTGGTTTGACTGCTTCGACGGTGTTTTGGGGGAAGCGGATTTGGCCTCAGAAATCGAATTGAGAACCCGGCAATACGCGAAGCGACAGATGACTTGGTTCCGGAAGTTGCCGGAAGTCCAATGGTTCGAGGCTGGAGCGACCGAGGCGGTGCTGGAATGGGTCGAAATGCACCCGAAGCGCAACAATCCTTGCCCCGAAGCGGTTTAACTGCCATGGCTGCTCCTGCTTCCCGTCCCACTTCCACCCCCTCCCAGGCGGCTCCGCATCGGTTCCGGGGGCAGGCGTTGGGCGGTTTTGACGACCAAGTGGTAAAGGACTTGGAGTTTGACGTCATCCGGGCGTGGCTAGCCGGGCATGCCCAGTGCCCTACCGCCCAGGCGCGAGCTGCCTTGTTGGTCCCTTCCCGGGACCCCCAAACCGTTCGCATCCAGTTGGAAACGGCTTGGGAGTTCACCCGAATTCGACAAGAGGGACATGCCTTCCCCGGAATCGTTTTCGAGGAATTGGACCGGGAAATTCAATTGTTGGGCATTCGGGACAGCGTGCTGGAGGAGGCCGGGTTCATGCGCATCCTGCAGGCATCGCGTTTGGTGAACGAAGTCCTCCGCGCCCTGCATCCGAAGCGGGCCACCTTTCCCCGGATGGCGCGCATGCTGGAACAACCGGAGTTGGTGGAATCCGAAGAGCTCATCCGCCCCATCGAGGCCGTGTTGGACGCCAAGGGCGAAGTCAAGAGCGAGGCATCGCCGCTGTTGGGCAAAATCCGGGGAGAAATGGTTCAGGTACGCCGCAACCACGCCCGGGCCTTTCAGCGCGCCTTGAAGGAATGCGGGGACAGGGGTTTCCTGGCTGACATCCGGGAAAGTGTGGTCAACGACCGCCGCGCGCTGGCCATCGCCGCCACCCACAAGCGCAAGGTGGAAGGCCTCATCCTCGGACAATCGAAAAACGGCAGCATCGCCTTCATCGAGCCCTCGAGCACCGTTCCGCTCAACAACGAACTGGAGCTGTTGCGCGACGATGAGCGCCGAGAAATCCGGCGCATCCTGCTGGATTTGACCCGCAACATCCGGCGTTTTTTGCCCTGGATTCAGGCCTACCAGCGCCTCCTGACCGAGTTGGATTGGTTGCAGGCCAAATCCCGTCTCGCCAGCGAACTGCACGCCACCCTTCCCGGAATCCGCAACCAGCCGGGATTCCACCTCATCGAAGCCTACCATCCGTTGTTGCGGCGTCAGAACGAGTCCCTGGGCCGAAGGACCGAGCCCCAAACCATCGAGTTGTCTCGCCGTCAGCGGATGCTTGTGATCTCGGGTCCCAACGCAGGCGGGAAGTCCATCTCCCTCAAGACCGTCGGACTCCTGCAGCTCATGTGGCAGTCCGGCCTCCTCATCCCGGTGCAATCCGGCAGCGAGGTGGGCATCTTCGACGCCGTCCTCACCGACATCGGTGACAACCAAAGCATCGAGAACCAGCTGAGCACCTACAGTTACCGACTCAAGCGGATGAAGGAGTTCCTGGAAGTCTCGGGGCCTGGGACCCTGCTTTTGTTGGATGAATTTGGCACCGGTTCGGACCCTGAACTCGGCGGCGCCCTGGCCGAGGTCTTTTTCGAAGAACTGTACGAACGGGGCGGCTTTGGGGTCATCACCACCCACTACGCGAACATCAAGACCCGCGCCGCGGAATTGCCCGAAGCCCTGAACGGTTCCATGCGTTTCGACCGGGAGTCCTTGGAGCCGCGCTACCGCCTCGACATCGGTCAGCCCGGCAGCTCCTTCACCTTCGAAGTGGCCGAGACCAACGGCATTCCCGGGGGCCTCATCAGCCGGGCAAAGGCCAAACTCGATCCCCGCAAGGTCCAATTGGACGAACTGCTGAGCGACTTGCAGCGCGAAAAGGCCCGCAGTGCCAAGGTCACCGACCGCAATCTGAAACGGGAACTGGAATTGGAGCAGACTTTGGCTCGTTTGGCCTCCGAAAAAAAGGGACTGGAAAACAAGGCCCAAACCCAACAAGAAATCGCCCAGGAGCAAAACCTGGCGTTGGTTCGGGGTCGGAAAATGCAACAGTTCATCGACCAATTCCAAGAATCGGGGGACAACAAGGCGCTTTTTGAGACGGTGCGGAAGTACCTCGCTGTAGAGCGCACCCGGGAACAGGAGGCCCTGGCGCTGGCGAAGGCACGGTCCGCACAAGGAGCCGCCGCCGCTGCGAAACGCCGTCCCAAACACCACGTGGAACGCATCCAAGTCGGCTCCCTGGTGCGCCTGCGGACAGGCAAGGAACGCGGCGAAGTGCTGGAAATCGCCAAGGAGGTGGCGACGGTGCGCTTCGGTTCGTTCCGGATGAAGGTGGAGCTGAACAAGCTCAGCTGGTTGGCCCACTGACCCCCCCGAAGGTGCCGGCCCTGCCCACTTTCAACGTCCCGTCACGTGCAACTGTTGGGTCGCCGTCACCCCGCTGGTGGTCTCCACGGTGACCAAGTATGGGCCCGGCACCAAGTCCCCCACCCCAAGCGGTGCCGACACCTCCGTCCTCCCCCAGCGACGCACAAACCGCCCTTGTCCATCGTACAACCGGACCTCCGCCACTTCCACCCCCGTCGGCACCTGCAGCACCACCCACTCCCCGGCTGGATTCGGGTACAATGACCATCCCTCGGTGGCCAGCAACTCGGACTCCACCCCGACCACGTCGCAGCCGGTCATTCCGGTGCAAGCCACCCCATCGGCGATGCGGCTGCCGTCCATGATCTTCTCACCGGTAGCAGCAGGATCGAGGAAGTTGAACAACTTCTCGCTGGTCGGAATGGGGTTGTTCCCGTTCCAGTGGTAGCTCATTTTGCCATAATAATCCGGTGCCGTGGGCGCCGTGCAGAGGGAACTCCCCCCCGTGAGCGTGCCGATCACCCGTCCGGAAGGATTGAACAAGGGAGACCCCGACGACCCTCCTTCGGTCACCCCGTGGTTCGTCTCGGTGGCCGCCCAAGCCACCCGCCAATGGGCACCCGGTGCATAAGCCGAACTGCTCACGGTGGCATTTACATACGTCGAAATCTTCTTGCGGTCGCCTGACGGATGGTGGATGCCCACCCCGTTGGGCGAGGGCGTTCCATTGGCATCCCAACCCGCCAGAAAGGGGGTCCAACTGTCTAGGATCTCGTCCTCCACCTCCATCAGCAAGAAATCCGATCCGCTGATGTTCCCGTTGTTCATGTCGTTCGAAGCCGTGATGAAAAATACACCGGTCCGGTCGTGGGAGTTCAGAGATTGGGTGCCATTGCATTCCGTGAATTCATAGTTGTAGCGCA
>JBIKTK010000160.1:0-4371 GCA_044348125.1 Flavobacteriales bacterium
ACTCCCGAAGCACCTGCGGTTGGGACAGAATCTCGGGATCCGCAACCCGCTGGTCCACCTCTCGAAACCGGTCTGCGATGGCCAAAAGTCGGACCATCAAGTCCTGCACCTGCTCCATCCCTCAAGCCCTCAACGGCGGTATTCAAACATCCCGTGCTCCCCTTGAATCCGCACCGTCGCCTCTTCCGCGGCCACACAGCGCCCCACCACCTGCGCCGCCACCCCCATCGAGCGGGCCTCGGCGATGATGGCCTCAGCTGCCTCTGCATCCGTGTAGATCTCCATCCGGTGCCCCATGTTGAACACCCGGTACATTTCCCGCCACTCCGTGCCCGACTGGGTTTGGATGAGTCGGAACAGGGGCGGCGTTTCGAACAGGTTGTCTTTGATCACCTGGATGTTCTGGATGAAATGGAGGACCTTGGTTTGGCCTCCACCCGAACAATGGACCATGCCGTGGATGCGGTCCCGCCACCGGGGCAAAATCCGGCAAATCAGGGGCGCATACGTCCGGGTGGGCGACAGCACCAAGGCCCCCGCGTGCAGGTCCGTACCCGGCACGGGATCCAGCAAATCCATCGCACCGGAATAGACCAAGGATGGATCCAGGCCCGGATCGAAGCTCTCAGGATAACGTGTTCCCAGCCCCGCCCCGAAGACGTCGTGCCGCGCACTGGTCAACCCATTCGACCCCATGCCGCCATTGTACCCCGTCTCCCACGCGGCTTGCCCCGCACTGGCCAGGCCCACCACCACATCTCCAGGTGCAATCCGCGCATTGTCAATGACTTCGTCCCGCCGCATGCGCGCCACCACCGTGCTGTCCACAATGACCGTGCGCACCAAATCACCGACATCGGCGGTTTCGCCTCCCGTGGAGCGGATGTCCAGACCGTAGCCCCGCAATTCCTCCAACAGGGACTCTGTGCCCTCAATGAGCGCCCGAACCACCTCGCCCGGCACCAACCGCTTGTTTCGACCGATGGTGCTGGACAGGAGGATCGGGCCGGTGGCCCCGACGCAAAGCAAGTCGTCCACGTTCATCACAATGGCATCTTGCGCAATCCCCCGCCAAACCGACAAATCTCCCGTTTCTTTCCACACCATGTAGGCCAAGGCAGACTTGGTACCGGCCCCATCGGCATGCATCACCACACAGTGCTCGGGACTCCCTGTCAAATCATCGGGAACCACCTTGCAGAAGGCCCTCGGAAACAACCCCTTGTCCACTCCGGCGATGGCCGCATGCACATCCTCCTTGCCCGCAGACACCCCGCGGGCCGCGTATCGGCCTCCCTCCGTCACTTCGTCGGGACGAAATCGAAACGCAGAATCCGGAACACCGTACGCCGGTTCGCCTGGTGGGCCGCGTCCTTCTCGGCCTCCGTCTTCAACTTGGCAATCTCGGCATCCGAAATCAACAACTGGTCCTCCCCCTTGCCCACAGCCACCAACCGACGGGGGTCAATGCCCTTTCCGATGAGGTAGTCAACACAGGTCTGGGCACGACGCTGGCTCAGTTCCTTGTTGTACTGGTTGTTGCCCCGGCTGTCTGTGTGCGATTCGAGCTGAATCACGAAAGTGGGGTTCCGCTGCATGATGTCCAGCAAGAAGTTGAGCGAGTCCGCCGAATTCACCTCCTTGTTGATGAGCAGGGTGGCCTGATCGAAGGGATAGAGGACCAACGGCATCTCGTACTCCTGCTCCAAAATGATCTCTTTGAGGAAATATTCCCGCGCGAAGTCCAAATCCTCCGTCAAGCCCACCGTCGAAAACCGGTCACCCGTTCCGATGTAACCCGTCTTTTTCACGTCGACCGTGTACGTGACCCCGGCCTTGACCTTGCCCTCGAGCAGTTCCACCGAGCCCGTACCATCGGCGACGAATTCCCAAGACGATCCATCCGACCCCGTGATCGTAACAGTTGCCATCAAAGGATTGCCCGTGGCTTGGTCGTAAACCGTTCCCCGGTAGGTGAACTTCAAATCCGGCATCCGGAATTCGTAAATGTCGTCCTTGCCCTTTCCGCCCGGACGGCTGGAGGTGAACATCCCCCGGTCCTCCTCTGGGTAGAAAACAATGCCGAAGTCATCCGACGAACTGCTCAACGGATAGGGCAGGAGCTCCACCTTGCCAAACTCCATGGGACTCCCCTGCTTGGGCACCGCCCGAACAATGTCCAGCCCGCCCATGCCCCCATGTCCATTCGATGCGAAGTAGAACACCCCGTCATAACGGAAATGCGGGAACATGTCGTCACCCTTGGTGTTGATGCCGGGCCCCATGTTCTTCGCCGTTCCCCAACGCTCCTCACGCACATCGTAGGTGATGTACCACAAGTCCTTCCCCCCTTGTCCGCCAGGCATGTCGGAAGCAAAAACCAAGATGGAACCATCCGGATTGAACGCCGGGTGTCCCACCTGCGAACTGTCATTCTCGTCCCGGTTGATCAGCGGCACCAACTCCGCGGGCCCTAAGCGTGTTCCCATCACCGGGGCGCGATACACGTCGCATGCAAAAGCCGACTTCTTGTCCTCCACACACCGCGTGAAATACATCATCTTGAACTTCGGGTCGAAGGTCACCGTGCCCTCGTTGAACGGCGTGTTCACCGTGTTGTTCAACGGTTCGGGCACACTCCACTTGCCCTTCTTGTCCGCCGAGGAGCGAAACAAATCCATGAAACTCTCACCTGTGATGGGATCCTCACCCGATCCAGCAGAAGATTCACGGGAAGACGCGAAGATGACCTCATCCCCCTTCTTCGCCGCGAAGGCCAAACCGAAGTCGTAACCTGCCGAGTTCAGATTGAGAACGTTGGACACCACATACCGAGAAGGCGGCTCGTCCTGGGCCAAGGCCCCAGCCTCAGCGGCAGCAATGCGCGCCGCAGCGATGCTGTTGTCTCCCCCCTTTTCTTGGTAACGGCGGTAGTACGTCAAGGCCTTCTCGTATTCCTGCAGCGATTGCATGACGTCCCCGTAGGAAAGGAACAACTCAGGGGCCGAGTCCCCGTACTTCAGCCCCACCGCTTTGTCATACCATTCCCGCGCTCCGAGCGGGTCCATCATCAACCGGTAGCACTCGCCCGCCATGAAAGCCGCACGGCCCTTTTGTTCCAGGTCCTTTTTGATTTTCGCGTACGCTTTGATGTATTCCTGAGCGGCCTCGAAGTAGCCTGTGCGGGCGAATTCGGCATCCGCCGCCATCGTGTAGTTGACTTGTGCAGAAGCCGAAGGAGCAACCGAAAGCACAACGAGGAACACCAAGGCGGCCCCCATCGCGCGGGTCATGGAACGTTGCAGGTAGTTGAGCATGCTGAATCGCTTGATATCAATCGCCGAAAGTAAGACAACGCCCGCACCCAACACCTTTCTTGTGCACAATTTCACAAAAAAAGCCCACCCGATCAGCGGGTGAAGAGCAGCTCGGTGAACTTGGGCAACGGCCAGACTGCATCATCCACCACGGACTCCAGCGAAGCACAGGTCCGGCCCAGTTCCTCCAGTTGGGGCATCACCGAACGGGAATAGAGATGGGCCCGTTCCAGCAACTCCGGTGCAGCTTCCGCACGGTCTTGCTCCGCAGCGAGCGCACGCGCATGCTGGTGCAAATCCTGAACGAGCTCGCTGCACTGCTGCAGCACATCCCGTTGCCCCTGAGAAAGCCCCTCGGCATCGGGGCCGAAGACCCCGCGCAGGCCCGAGATGTTTTCGATCAGGGCGTTTTGGTATTTCACCGCAGCCGGTAAAATCGTGTTTTGCGCCAACGACCGCAGGACGCGGCACTCGATTTGGCGTTTCAACACATATCCCTCCAGTTCCACCTCCGCCCGGGCGTGCAACTCCTCCCGGCGCAGGACATTCATCCGCTCAAACAGGGCCTCCACATCGGGGCGCATCATCACCTCCAGCGCTTCCGGCGTGCTCCGGAGATTCGCGAGGCCCCGGCGGGCCGCCTCCTCGACCCATTCCTGGGAGTAACCGTTGCCCTCGAAACGAATGGCCTTGCTCTGGATGATGAGCTTCTGCAACTCCTTCAGGATGGCGTCGTCCTTCTTGTCCCCTCCTTCGATGCGGGCATCCACCGCCACCTTGAACCCTTCGAGCTGGTCCGCCACGATCGTGTTGAGCACCGTCATGGGCAGCGCGCAGTTCGCCGAACTGCCCACCGCCCGCAACTCAAACTTGTTGCCCGTGAAGGCGAACGGCGACGTCCGGTTCCGGTCCGTGTTGTCCAGCAGCACCTCGGGGATGCGGCCGATCTCCAACTTCAGCGCCGTCTTGTCATCGGGGGACAAGGGCCCCTCCCCGACCCCCGCCTCGATGGCGTCGAGCATCTGCTCGAGCTGGGAACCGATGAACGCACTGA
>JBIKTK010000161.1:0-4361 GCA_044348125.1 Flavobacteriales bacterium
TGGCCAGTGGCCGGTGCACAGTGTCATCCGGGTGCCCATTGGGGCGTACGGCAGCGGCGGGCCTTACCACAGCTCCAGCGTGGAGTCGGTGCTGGCGAACATCCGCGGCATCAAGGTGGTGTACCCGTCGAACGGGGCGGACTTGAAGGGGTTGCTGAAGGCTGCCTTCCTCGACCCCAATCCCGTGGTGGTGCTGGAGCACAAGGGGCTGTACTGGTCCAAGATTCCGGGCACAGAGGCGGCGAAATGTGTGGAGCCAGACGCATCGTATGTCGTGCCCATCGGGCGGGCCCGGCAGGTTCGGGCGGGCGATGCTGCCACGGTTTGCGCCTACGGCCGTGGGGTTTATTGGGCGCTCGAAGCGGCCGCCGAGGAAGCCCGGCGCACGGGGCGGAAGGTGGAGGTGCTGGACCTGCGCAGCATCTCGCCGGTGGATTTTGAGGCGGTGGCGGCGTCGGTGAAGCGGACGCACCGGGTGCTGGTCGTGACCGAGGAACCGGTGCAGGGTGGTTTTGCCCAGGCTTTGGCAGGCCAAATCGCACAAAATCTTTTCTCCCACCTCGATGCGCCTCCCGCCGTGGTGGGTTCGCTCGAGACGCCAGCGATTCCGCTCAACGAGGGTCTGGAGCGTTTCGTGCTCAATTCCGCGGAACGGACGGGCGCCGCGTTGCGGAAGCTGCTCGACTTCTGACCTCTCGCCCGCCCCTCGCTCGCTCGCGAACATCGTCCGTGCTGACGTTGTTCTGCATGCATGGAAGAGGCGTTCCGAGGTGGGCACAGGGAGCTGAGCGAGGAACCGCTCAGGGAGCTGCGCGAATGGCGCGTGGTCGCGCACAACCGGCTGCGACCGGATGTGGTCGAAATCGCAGTCGAACCGGCGGATGGTTCGACTTGTCCTGTTCACTTGCCGGGGAGCTACTTTTCGTTGCACTTACCGGTCGCGGATGGCCTGGTTCGGTGTTATGGTTTGGTTTCGGCCCCAGGGGAAGCGGCGCTGGTGTTTGTGGTTCAGGGGCTTCCGGGCGGACGAGGTAGCCAATACCTGCTCCGGGAGGTCGGGGTAGGGAGCATCTTGAGGGCACCGAACCCGGAATCGCTGTTGGTGACCCCGGATTGGGATGCGGCACCCCGCACTTGGTGGCTGGTCGGGGGGGCGATGGGCACGGCGACCTTGCTGGGACTTGCTCGGGGGTTGCTGGCGCCGGGGAGGCAGCCGCACCGAATTCTTTTCCTGGCTGCCCACCGCTCGCTGCGGGATGTGGTCCTCCTGGATGGCCTCGAAGCTCTGGCGGCCCATGACCGGGTCACCCTCCGGCACGTTCTGTCGGATGAGGTGGAAGAAGCGGGGGGCGGACGGTGGACGCCGGAGCGGCTCGCGGAAGAGGTCCGGTCCCACTGGGGGCAGGGCATCGACCGCAAGGACGACGTGGCTTGCGTGGCGGGATCGCCGGGGCTCTGCGCGGTCGTTCGGGACGCCTGGATCCTGTTGGATCTCCCGACCCCCCGGTTCGAAGACCACTGCGCCGCCCCGCCAGGGTCCCCCCGCCCCGTCGCGGCCATCACGGTGCACCAACCGGACGCCCCCGTCTGGTCGTTCCTCAGCCCCGGCGCAGGGCGCGGAATTTGGCACGAAGCCATCGAATCCGGTTTCGACGCCCCCCCACCCTGCCGGGGCAGCGTCTGCGGACAATGTGAGGCCCGCCTGCTCCGCGGCACCTGCCAAGAAGGACTGTGGTCCCAACCCCGCGGCCCGGAAGGCCCCCCCATCCGACTCTGCCGCGCCCATCCCGTCTCCCCCGAAGTCGAAGTCCTCCGACTCCGCTAACCGGGTCTCGGACGCTGCAGGGTTCACCCTCGACCCCTTCCCCACCAGACCCTGCTGCCTTTTTCCAGTATAGAAGCCCCGTCAGCAACGCTCCCTTTGCTCGCTCCAAAGGGAAGCGACGAGACAGCGGGTCCCAAACATTCTTGCAAGGCCATCGCGAACTTCGCCCCGGAGTGTGTTCAAATGGCACTCGTTTAAAAAACCAATTCGTCTTGTTTTTTTGATTTATTGACTTACATTTGAGACGCTTAATCGAAACTTCGCCACAATGAAGCGTCTTCTTCTCACTTGGGCCGTTCTCTTCCTTGCAACGGCAGCTTTTGGACAACCTACCCCTGCCAAGAGTTATGAAAATTGTGCTTATTGGGAGCTGATTGAGCAAATTCGATCCTATGAAGACACCTTGGCCTTCGAGCAATCTGCCCCCGACACGTTGCGTGGAGACTATGGATTGCCCGTCACCGACCCGGGCAATTTGACCAAGTCTTACAAATTGTATCGTTGTGCGGCGCTCTTGGATACGATTGACGTCCTCCGAGAAGAGCTGAAGTTTTCCCGTACCTCACCTCCGGTCGTGTTTCGGGACAGCATTGTGGGAGTAACGGGAACTGCTGCCACCTTCTGGGGGAAGTGGACAAGCGATGGGGATACCACCATCACGGCTCTTTGGTTCGCTTACGGAACCACGGCCGGCAACCTGACCGACACGGCCTTTGTAGCCACCATCCCAGCAACTGCGAACACAGCCTTCTCCGCTTCGGTTTCCACCTTGACCGCCGGTTCAACCTATTATGTCGCGGCTTTCGCACGCAATGCGAAAGGCACCGCATCCAGTGACACGCTCAGTTTCGACACATTCCAATGCGGGATTTCCTCTTGGGAATACCAAGCCTACACGTATCCCACGGTTGAAATTGGAACCCAATGCTGGTTCCAATCCAATTTGCAGGCAAGTGCTTACCGGGATGGAACGCCGATTCCGAACGGATTGAATGCCAGCGATTGGTACAACACAACCACAGGTGCCTCCTCAGTGCAAGGCGAAGGAGGGTCCGGTGCAGCCACCAACCTCGCCACCTACGGAAGGCTTTACAACTGGTATGCTGCCACCGACGCCCGGGGTTTGTGCCCCACGGGTTGGAGTGTTCCCGACTCCGCAGATTGGGTCACATTGATCACATTCTTGGGAGGGCCGAGCGTGGCTGGGGGGGCATTGAAGGCGTCTCCACCACCCTGGGATGGAACGAATTCCAGCGGCTTCAATGCCTTGGACGGTGGCCACCGGGAACCTACTGGAGCTTTGCTCTACATGGGTTATTTAGGCGCTTTCTGGAGCACGACGGATTCGGGTTCGACTGCTAAGTACTTCTACGTAACCGATGCGTCAAATGGCGTTGCCACCTGGCCAGGAGCGAAGACTTACGGTAACTCCATTCGATGTATCAAGGATTGAGGAAAGGGTTCTGAATACCGTCGTAGCGGTGGCGAACCTCGCTCTGGGGTACGTGGTCTTTGGGGCTTGCTCCATGGGAACCTGCCTTCAGCGGACCCCGATGTACTTGTGCGTTTGGAGCGAAAGCCGCCAGCGGGGGTTTTGAGCGATGTGGGCGAGCACGCGGTCCAAGACCCGTTCGCGGCGGTCCCATTCCGGTTGCAGGAAGCACTGCGCACCCTCACGTACCTGCGCGGCGTGTTCCTCGGCCCAGCCAAGGTCGGCGGTGTTGACCACGACGATCTTGAGCTCGTGGGCTGCGGGGTAGGTTGCGGGGAGGGCTGCTTTGAACCGTTTGGGCGAAAGCGTTACCCAGTCCCACGCACCCGATAGCGGATGCGCACCTGACGTTTCTATGTGCGTCCGGATTCCTGCCGCCTGCAGCCCCTCCGTGAGCGGACCCAGCGGGTGCATGGCCGGTTCGCCCCCCGTCACCACGCAAATCGGAGCGCCCGACGCGGCCGCCTCGGCGACGAGCTCCTCCACGGACACGGTGGGCCAGCGCGACGCGTCCCAGCTCTCCTTCACGTCGCACCACGCACACCCGACGTCGCACCCGGCCAGGCGGATGAACCAGGCCGACGTCCCCGTGTGGGCGCCTTCCCCTTGGACGGTCAGGAACCGCTCCATCACGGGCAACCGCGCACCGCTGCTCGACGATGACTCGCTCATGCAACCAGCTCTGCCTGTAGGTCAAACTCCGAAGCAGAAACAATCTTCGCTTGCACGAAATCGCCGATGCGCAGGTGGTTCACCCCGTCCACCGCGATGCGCACTTCATTGTCCACATCTGGCGAATCCCACTCCGTGCGCCCCACCCATTCGCCTCCCTCTACCCGGTCGATGAGGACGCGCACCTCCGACCCCACCCGCTGGGCATTGAGCTCGAGGCTGATGCCGGACTGCAGTTCCATGATCGCATCCACCCGGGCCTGCTTCACTTCTTCCGGCACGTCGTCCACCAGGGCGTAGGCGTGGGTGTTTTCTTCGTGGCTGTATGTGAAACAGCCGAGCCGGTCAAACCGCATGCGCTCCACCCAGCGC